>DASCSU010000024.1:0-17558 GCA_034399495.1 Candidatus Thalassarchaeaceae archaeon | reverse complement strand
CTCAAATGCCTTTTCTTGGTTATTTTCTTCATAATCAGATAGGATATCAGAAATCGTAGAATCAAGTTTTTGTTCTACTTCATCTTCATCCATGGCCAAGAATTTCTTGGCGAATTTCTTTTGTAATTCATAATCCTTCTTTGTTTTCTCCTTTGTTTTTCGGAATTCTAATGAGCCAGTTCTTTCATACATTATTCCGTGTGTGCCCATGGTTTTTTTTCCAACAGAAACTAGAACGGTATTTCCCCTTAATACATCCAATAGGCCATTGAACATGAGTAATGTTAGAATTGCACCTAGTCCACAGAAAGGGTTCACAAAGTAGAACCCTGCTGCTGAAACAGCGAGAATTGAGACAATCCAAATTGTACTATACATGATATTGAAAAAGAATGATTTGGCTTTATCTCCACGCCTAAATGCAATATTAGGGTAACGTAATTTCATCAACCGCATCTCTTCATTATGGTCCATGAGGTCAAGCGATTGAGTGCCCTTCATGATGTTTTGCTTGACTTGATAGCATATCAAAATAGTATATCATCTAGGCAAAAAACAAATGCTAATCCTTCTAGGGTTCATCATGGCTGGAGAATCTCCGTTAAGTGATAAGCCAGAAGAAACAGGTGTTTGCAAGTCACTTGGAATAAGATACGGGCAATTTGGTAGTGGTGTGGCTTCAGTTCATTGTTTAGTTAATGAGAATCACACAAACAAAGGTGGTGTTGCTCATGGGGCTCTTTTCACTACTATGTTAGATACTGCACTGGGGGGCGCTCTAGTATCCACACTTCGCAAGGAGGAATGGTGTGCGACTGCTCAACTAAATGTTTCATTTCTAGAGGCTGGATTTGTAGATACTAAATTAACTTGTGAAGGAAGAATAGTACGTCGCGGGAAAGGAGTTGCTCATTTAGCAGGGGAAGTTGTTGACGATGCTGGAGTTGTTTATGCTACTGCGACTGGGACATGGGCTATTTTTGCTAGTAAACCCAAGAAATTCAACTAACATTCATTGGTCAATCTTGAAGAGTAAGTCGCTTTCGGGTGGGTTGTGCAATCACGTGCTTTTGCAATCTTAGTAATCTTAGCCCTGCTCAGCCCTGCTCTTTCGGGCTGCTTTGGTAAGGAAGAGGTAGTTGAGGTTGCAGAGCCCTCGCCTTTTGACTTTGAGCAGCCGATTGCTAACACTACATTCTATCATTTCAGTAACTGGACCAATGCTCTCAACATGTCTGTTGACCAACTCAATCTATCTTCGAATATGACGCCAATTTGGTCATTGGGGACCTATTACGGGACTGGTTTTGACACGTTTGAGCCAACTATTGGAGTAACTTCTGCAGGGACTATAGTTTTCACGAACCACAATGGTTTGGGCATGGGTACTCACATTATCCGCAGTCAAGATCAAGGTCAGAATTGGGAAGATGTTGGGCCTTTCCTTACTGGTGCAACTGGACAGATTGCTAATTCTAATGACCCATATGTGTATGTTGACCCTTGGACAGACCGTATCTTGAAATTTGACATGCATGCATTGGCAACAATGTTTGTTGAATGGTCTGATGATGAAGGAGATGGATGGAGTGCTCCTTTCCCTGCTTCGGGTGTTTACACGCCTCAAGACCATCAGTCAATTGCTTCAGCACCCCCGGGTCCTGATTTCTCAGGGGTTTTGTTCCATGAAACCATCTATGTTTTCTGTATCAATACAGGAGCCCAAGGTCCAATTGGGGCTTTTTGCGATACTTCACTTGATGGTGGAGCGACTTGGGAAGGGCAAGTGGCTGGCTGGCCAAATGGTGTTTTACAGTGCGCTGGTCTACACGGTCATTTGGTCGGGGCTAGTGATGGTGCAATATATCGTGGAAATCCATCGTGTGATGGCCCTGCCGCATACCGCTCTACAGATGGGGGTCGCACCTGGAGCGAGCACACGATTGACACCCAACATCAGTCACGAGGGCATGAGGTTGCATTGGGGACTGATGATGCAAGTAATGTCCATGCTTTTTGGATTGCAACAGATGATTTGCCATACTACTCATTCTCTACAGACCAAGGTGAGTCTTGGACTGAACCGCTAATGGTGGCTCCGCCGGGAGTCACCTACACTGGTTTTCCTACCATTGCTGGTGGTGCAGATGGGAGAGTAGTGTTTGGCTACATTGGAGAGTCCAACCACTCTGAATGGTCTGGGTACATGGGAATAATTACAGATGCTCATGCTGAAAACCCGTTGATTACAACTGTTGCAGTCAATGATAAATCGGATTATCTAGATGAGACAGAAGATTGTGGCTCAGTACGTTGTGGCGGCTTTGGCGATTTCATTGATGTAGTGATAGATGTTGANGGTAGACCTTGGATTGCATTAGCTCATAACATCTACAATGACGAAGCAATCATTGGAACGTTGGTGACTGGGCCTGCTTTACGCGGCCCACTTGAACCGCTACCTGAGTTACCACTGGGTGGCCCGTCTACGCTCAAGATGTGATTATGGCGCATTGGGGTGATGAAAGTGGAGTTAACTACAATTATTGCACTCTTGATGATATTGATGGTTGCATTCATGTTTGCGCCACTAGGTCTTGGTGGTGGAGTTCTTTTCGTACCCATTTTTCTGTATTTGCTAGAGTGGGAGATCCATCTCGCTATAATCAGTTCATTATCGCTGGTATGGATGGTATCACTAGGGAGCCGCACAGCCCATTCAAAAGATGGTTTTGCTGTATTTGAGGTTGGGAAAAAGGGGGCTGTGGCGGCCGTATTTGGTGAGATATTTGGTACCTTTCTATCGGCTCTTTTCATCATGAAATTAGGCGACCTACCAATCAAAATTATTGCCTCACTTCTTTTGGTTTGGGTAATTTATTACACGGTAAAAAAGCAATTGAGTGAGAAAACGCATGCTCACTCCAATGAAGAGGAAGAAAACCCAGTAGTTGAGGGTAGATTGCTGAACATATATCGAGCGGGATGTTTTGGGGCTGGTTCATCATCTGGATTGCTGGGCATTGGTGGTGGTTCAGTCTTTGTAACGATTCACCGCACTACTCTAGGATTCAAACAGCATCAAGCAGCAGGTACATCTTACATCATAGAAAGTTGGATGGTTCCAACAGGGATTATCGCACATCTACTGGTAGATGGCTCTGCCCCAATGGTTTTCGACACCGTTGGGTTCTATTTTGTGCCAATTTGCATGCTAGTTGCGGGTGCTGCTTGGTTAGGTGCTCGGGTAGCAATCAAAATGGTGCCGCAGAAAATTCTGACTTATCCCTTTCTCATCGCAGTTGTAGCAGGTCTGATACGCTATCTAATCGACATTCGCGAAATCCTATTGGTTGGCTGATTAGGCGAGTAATGTGCCAAGTATGGCGGTGCCAGCAAGGTATGCTCCAACAGATGAACCAACATTAGCAAGAGCGGTGACGAGTAGCACTTTACCCACTCGATTGCTCCAGAATAGGTTGAATTGGTCAAGTTTCAAGAAATCCTGAAGATCTCCTGCCGTAGGCTTTGCAACTTTCATCTGTACTGCGCCAGCAAACCAGCCTGCTGCTAAAGTTGGATTTAGTGATGTGATAGGGGAGGCTAATGCTGCAGTTAGTATAGCGATTGGATGCCCCCTTGCTAAGAGAGCGCCTAAGGCTGCAAGAGCAGCATTCAAGGCAAGCCAAGTGTATGCTACTTCCAAGAGTTGATCGTAATTCCCTTGCATCATAAGAAAAGCGAAAAGTCCCAATATGACAATAGGGAAGCCCCATTTCATTAATTTCCATGCTGGATTTGGTGATGGTAGGGTTTTCAGTTCACTCCACTCTTCAGCAGTGAGTTTCTTTCCTTCTTTCAAACGTGTTGAAACACCCTCAAGATGGCCTGCTCCAATGACGGCGAGAACCTTTCTATCTCCTCTCAATTCTTCAATTGAGCCAGCCAAGTAATCATCTCTTTCATCGACTAAAACAGAACCTGCTCCTGGAGCACTAGCTCGTAATTCATCCATTAATTGGGTAATTAGGTCGCCGTCCCCTAGTAGTGCTTCTACATCGATGTCCTCTTCATCAGGCTCCTCTCCCAAAAGTGAGTGAAGGATGCGCCATTTTTCTATAATCCTCATCCTTTTCCAAGCCCTCTTTAGGGTTATTTGGATGTCCCTGTCAACTAATTCAACAGGTATCTCAGATTCTTCTGCAGATTCAATTGCAGCGAGTAAATCAACTCCGACCTGTTCGCCGACTTCAAGACCCATTTTTCGTTGTTCAACAGATAGTAGGCTTTGGAATAGAACTAGTGTGGTACGTCCACTTTTGATTACTTTTGATAATGCTTCTTCATCAAATGCTTCAGGATTTCTTAGTGCGCTAAGTCTACCTTCATCTAATTCCACTGCGACTACATCAGGCTTCCAGTCTGCGATTTGCTGCCTTACAACATCTGCGCTACTGCGGCTTACATGAGCAGTTCCGATTAATCGGAGTTTATCATCTATGTCAACGATTGGCACATTACTCATTATTGATGCCCCCTAATTCTCTCATTGTAGTCAATAGGTCATGGTGTTCTGCAACATCGTGGACTCTAAGCAGGTCAATTCCCTCATTCATTGCGTGTGCGGCAACACCCAATGTACCAGAAAGCCTTGCATCGGAATTTTTCCTCTTCAATAGTTCTTGGAAAATCGATTTTCGACTAACGCCCCATAGTATTGAGAATTTATCAGGTCCCCTTAGAGGGTCAGCATTAGCCAATAATTCGATATTGTGTTGCATATTTTTTCCAAAACCAATACCGGGGTCAAGGCAGATGAGTTCAGGGGGGTGTCCAGCCTCGACAAGTTTACGAGCAGTATCTAGCAAGTTTTGACTGACTTCAGCCACAACATCCCCATATTGTGGGTTATTCTGCATATTTCCAGGCTCACCTAGCATATGCATAATGCAGACGGCACAGCCATTTTCAACAACTAAATCAAACATTTCTTGGTTGCGCAGACCGGAAACATCGTTGATCATGTCAGCGCCTGCATTTAGTGCGGCAGATGCCACTTCAGCCCTACGTGTGTCAATTGATATCAAGCCGGCTGGCCTGGCTTCTCGAAGTGCTTTAATGACTGGCACAACTCTTTCCTTTTCCTCTTCGATATTTACAGGAGTTGCACCAGGGCGAGTGGATTCTCCACCGATATCGACCCAATCAGCTCCAGCATCCCACATTGAAATGGCACGCTCTACAGCCTCCTCGATAGAGGCTACTCTAGAATTAGCATGGAATGAATCAGGTGTGACATTGACGATACCCATCAAACGAGGCCGCGTATCCTTGCGGCATTTTAGGAAAGGTGCCAAGTCATGCATGTCGGACCCACCCTCGGGGCAATCGTTTATCATCCCACGCAGTGACCAAGCGACTCGTGGTTGAAGTGGGAGTCTCTTCAGGAGATGTAAATGAGATTGCAGAATCTCGCATCGAAGTGCTAGATGGTGATGCAAATTTACCCCATCCAGATAACCTAGAATTAGCCAATAGTGTGTTGAGCAGACTACAGCCAAAGGACCACCATGAAATGGGGCAGATGATTCACAGCCGTTCGGTCATGGGAGGGATATTATTCACTGTGATTGCTATATTCTGGTGGCTTACAGTTTCAGTAATTGGCAAAACCTTGGGGGATTCCGATCCTGAACTTCCCACTTCGATGATATTCGGTCTTGAATTCCTCTCTGTTTCTCTATTGATTCCATTATTTGTTCTTGTGGCGACAGTTATGCTGATGCACAGTAGAGAGAGGAACAGTTGGCAATCTGGTGCTCTTGGAGGGGGCCTGTTGATAGTTGCTCTTTACTTCACTTTAGAGCCGGTGGGTTGGCTTATTTTCACAGATCAAGGTCAAATCAACTTGGTACTCCAATCTTTGAGGATTGGTGCGCTTGCAATCATGGTTCATTTTGCTACAAATATGATACTTGACTCCATTCTACTTACTTGGGTTCAGAAGATGCTACAATCATTCCCAATTGAGATGACACCTCTCGATGAGCCACTTTTGTTGAGTGTTGGCGACTTTGAGAAAGGTGAAGAGGAAAGCCCCTCCGCATGAGTGTTCAGGGTACTCATGTCGAACATCACTATTCTTCGATTGAGCCATAGGGCAGGTCGTGACCCGAGGATGTCCACCCACCTTGGCCTTACGGCACGTGTGTATGGTGCCAAGTCCTTCCTTCTTTGTGGAGACCAAGACCAAGCTATTCTTGATTCATTGAATGATGTGAAAGAAAGGTTTGGTGGGGGGATGGAAGTCAGGCATGAGCCCTCACCACTAGGATTTCTTCGTAACTTCATCGCTGATGGTGGTATTGCAGTTCACCTTACGATGTATGGTCTACCATATCAAGAGGTCATTCCAGAATTGAACACAGACAAACCTATCGTGATTGTAGTTGGTGGAGCTAAAGTTGGACGGGAATACTTTGAGATGTGTCAATTCAATGTTGCAGTAGGCAATCAGCCCCATAGTGAAGTAGCGGCACTTGCAGCTTTTCTTGAGAGGCTAAATGACGGAGTTTCCTCACCTGAAAATTTCAGTAGTGGGAAGTTAAAGATTCATCCTTCAGAACGAGGAAAAGACCTTCGCGAAGATTAGATTCATGTTGTCTTTAGGTCTAAATTAAACAGTCTTTTCATGAATGTTCGCGTATCAATGATTATGAACGGTTTGCAGGGACCATTCTAAGGTGCGAAGGTGACCTCTCCACGCGGTTTTAGTCCCGGAGATGGCCAACCCGGTGTTTTTACTCCATTTTGTGGAATTGATGCCGCAGATACCCTGCTTCCAAAACCTTCGGTGGAAGACGGTGTAGGTAGGGGCCGCGGGGTTCTCCTTCTTGCAGATGGTTCACGATTTGAAGGTGAATTGTTTGGTGCCGCTGCTATTGGTGAAGGAGAATTAGTTTTCACAACTGGAATGACTGGTTTTCAGGAATCCCTTACTGATCCATCATTTGCAGGACAGGTCTTGACCTTCACTTGGCCCCTATTGGGAAATTACGGAATTGCTGCAGGAGTCTCTGAATCATCAGGAGTTTGGCCGCGAGGTGTTGTTTGCCGTGAGTGGATTAGTCATCCTGACCATCGAGACTGCATTGGAACAGTACATGAATTCTTACTCGCTCATGGTGTACCTGGGATTACTTCGGTTGACACTAGAGCACTTACTCGCAGAGTTCGTGAACACGGGGTGATTCTCTGCCAGTTCGGCCCAATTGAGATGGAAGAAGAGATGGTAAAGCGGCTTGAGGTGATGACTTCGCCTGATTTAGATGATTTAGTTGATGAAGTCAGCCGAAATGATGCAGTGCTAATCAATGAAGGCGTAGTTGATGGGAATGGAATACCTAAACCTCGTATTGCTGCACTTGATTGTGGAATTAAATACAATATTTTACGTCAACTCAGTAATAGATTCGAAGTATTGTGGTGCCCCCCTGACATCGGTTTTGATTCACTAATTGTTGATTGGCAGATTGATGCCTTGTTTTGCTCTAATGGGCCAGGGGATCCTGCACACTCTGGAAAAGCAATGTCTGCTAGAGAAACACTCGCTGCTGGTTTAGAAGAGAAAATGCCAGTAATGGGTATTTGTCTTGGTCACCAACTATTGGGGCTAGCAACGGGTCTAGAGACATACAAATTGCGTTATGGTCACCGTGGTGCTAATCAGCCAGTTGTTGACCTTGTTACAGGGAAGGTTAGTGTGACTAGCCAGAATCATGGTTTTGCAGTCAATCCAATGGGTTCTGAACCGCTAGCGCCACATCCAATCTGGCAGAGTCAAGGCGCCCCTTCAGCGCTTTCAGAGGCCGCAACCAAAGTTCGTTTTGTCAACGCCAATGACAGAACAGTCGAAGGTTTGGATGTCATAGGTAGGCCTGCATTTAGTGTTCAGTATCACCCTGAGGCCTGCCCCGGGCCTCACGATGCAGCGCCTCTGTTTGACCACTTTTCTGAGATAGTAGGCAAGGAGATGGATGGTGGATTACCACTTTCAAAGCGAGGTGTTTCCTGATGCCTAGGCGTAATGATATTCAAAGAATCATGATTCTTGGTTCAGGGCCTATCAAAATTGGTCAGGCAGCAGAATTTGATTTCTCAGGTTCTCAAGCATGCCGTGCCCTTCGCTCTGATGGATACGAAGTAATCCTTGTCAACAGCAATCCTGCAACTATTCAAAATGACCCTGAAATGGCGGATAGGATTTACATCGAGCCTCTATTGCCTGATGTAATCCGCAGAATTCTCGAAATTGAGAAGCCCGATGCATTACTCGCAGGCATGGGTGGACAAACTGCCCTGAACCTTGCCTCTACATTGGCTCACGATGGCTCTCTAGCAAAAATAGGAGTCGAATTAATCGGCTGTAATTTGGTTTCAATAGATGAAGCAGAAGATCGTGACCTATTCAATAGGGTATGTCAAGAAATAGATCTTCCTATTTGTGAGGCCCACGCATGCAATTCTATCAACGAGGTTTTGGAAGCTGCAGAAGATATTGGCAAATATCCACTCCTAGTTCGCCCAGCCTTCACTCTTGGAGGTTTAGGAGGCGGTACTGCATGGAACAAGGGACAATTGGTTGAGATAGCAAGTCAAGGGATTCTCCATTCTCAAATAGGCCAAGTGCTAATCGAGGAGAGCATTCTAGGTTGGCAGGAACATGAATATGAGGTGATGAGGGATGCATCTGATAACTGCATCATTGTTTGTACAATGGAAAACATTGACCCTATGGGCGTCCACACTGGCGAATCGGTAGTTGTTGCTCCACAACAGACTCTTTCAGATCGTGATCATCAGATGTTAAGGGATGCAGCACTGCGTTTAATTCGCAGACTAGATATCAAAGGTGGATGCAATGTGCAGTTTGCTTTCAATCAAGATACGGGCGATTATAGAGTGATTGAGGTAAATCCAAGAGTTTCCCGTTCATCAGCACTTGCCAGTAAGGCTACTGGTTATCCAATTGCTAGGATGGCAGCACTAATTGCCGTGGGTTATACTCTAGACGAGTTACCTAATCCAATAACTGGTGAGGGTACTACTGCTGCCTTTGAGCCAACACTAGACTATTGCGTAGTAAAAATCCCACGCTGGCCATTCGATAAATTCAGAACTGCTGACAGAACCTTAGGTACTTCTATGAAATCAACAGGCGAAGTGATGGCTATTGGAAGGTCATTCCAAGAAGCATTCCTCAAGGCATGGGCATCCCTTGAGTATGGGCAACCACATCCAAGGCCATTGTCAATGGCCGATACTTCTGAAGGAGAAGGAATGGGTGAAAGAGCAAGCGAGGAATTACCTGATGAAATTCTTGAAGAGTGGTTGAGAGTGGACACAGATCGAAGAATGGGAGCACTTTACGAAGCATTCCGCAGAGGCTGGTCAGTAGATAGGGTAGAGGAGATCACCTCCATTACACGTTGGTTCCTACACCAGTTTGAGAGAATGGCTGTAGTTGATGCAGAAGTGGTTGAGGCAGGCAAGAGAGGAAAGGCCGAGTCAATAACTTCTGAAATGATGCGTAGTTGGAAATCCAATGGTTTGACAGATGCTCATATTGCTGATGCCATGGCAGGTTATCCAACTACTGGGTGGCGAATCAAAGAGAATGGGGTGACAGAATTCGATGTGATGTCTAGACGCCATAGTTTGAGCATCCACCCAGTCTATAGAATGGTGGACAGTTGTGCAGCAGAGTTTGCAGCAGTTACTCCATACTACTATTCAACATACGAAATTAATTGTGAGGATGGGATTGACAGAGTCCCTCATCCACGCAAATATTCAGCCGAAGGAGAAGAAGCTAGGAGGCTAGTAGTGATTGGTTCTGGACCAATTAGAATAGGGCAAGGAATTGAGTTTGATTATGGCGCAGTACATGCTGTACAGGCTATCAGAGAAGTGGGGCATGAAGCAATTCTAATCAATAATAATCCAGAAACTGTATCTACTGACTTCGACACATCAGACCGGCTTTATTTTGATCCATTAACTCTTGAAAGTGTATCAGAGATTCTTCTAAGAGAAGGAGCAGATGGAATACTTCTACAATTTGGAGGGCAAACTGCAATAAATTTAGCATTGCCACTTGATGGTCGCCTAGAGCATCTATCTGGTTTGGGGCTAAATCTGAAACTTGAGGGGACCTCTCCTGATGCTGTCGATGAAGCAAGTGACCGTGAGCGCTTCGAGGCTTTCGCTAAACGTGCAAAACTGAAAATGCCTCATGGTTTGACAGGAAGTACTCCTGATGAGGTTAGGGCGGCGGTCCAAGAGATTGGATTCCCTGTCCTTATTCGTCCATCATATGTTCTTGGTGGTAGGGGTATGGAGATACTTACTAACGATGCTCAATTAGATGCATACATGTCTGAGGCTTATATTGCTCCTGACAAACCACTATTGGCAGATGAATATCTTGGACATGCAATTGAACTAGATGTAGATGCAGTATCTGATGGTGAGGAAGTATTGATTGGCGCAATAATGGAGCATTTGGAAGAGGCTGGGATCCACTCAGGAGACTCTACCTGTTTCATCCCTCCACAAAATGTTTCTCAAGAGATTCTCCAAACTGTTGAGGATTGGACTGAAAGAATTGGAATCGGCTTGAACATTATTGGTTGCTTCAATATTCAATTTGCAATCTGCGAAGATGAATTGTATGTCTTAGAAGTAAACCCACGTGGCTCTAGGACGTTCCCATTCGTAGCAAAATCAACAGGTATCCCTCTTGCACGTATTGCTGCAAGAGTTACTATAGGTGCGAAATTATCAAATCTTGAGATTCCTGAAAGAACTACTGGCCTAGTTTGCGTCAAAGCACCCGTGTTTCCTTTCATTAAATTACGTGGTCTCGACCCTGCGCCAGGCCCTGAGATGAAATCAACAGGTGAAGTAATGGGTAGTGACATTGATCCTGCAAGAGCCTATCTAAAAGCAAGGTTGGCTACAGAACTTCCTGTACCAACTGCAGGAGGAGTTTATCTCACAGTCAAGGATGGAGATAAGGAGTCTCTAGTACCAATTGCTAAGCGACTTTCTGAAATGTGCTTCACACTCTACGCTACAACAGGGACTGCTAATGCACTCAAGGCAGGAGGTGTACCAGTTGAGCGAGTTTATCGTATTGCTGAACATCATTCTCCAGATGCTTTGGATTTGATGAGGCAGGGGAAGATCAATCTCGTGATTAACACCCCCAGTAAGAGTGGTGGCGCAGTTCTAGATGGCAATATGATGCGCCGTTTAGCAGTCGAATTGAATATTCCATTTGTTACTACTATGTCTGGGGCAAGGATGGAGGTGGAGGCCATATATGCCGCCATTGATGGTATTCCTGAGCCAAGACTTCTACAAGTGGATTATCTCAAATGATTTGAAATCCAATTATGGATATTCAACATGCATCGAATGCTTCAATGATGTATCTAGTAGATGGGCTAGTCCAAGCTAGTTCGCTGAGGCCGTCTTCACCTTCTGTAGCATATATGCGCACCACATCTTGAACGCGCACATTTCCTTCGCTTGAACGTGCCAGGATCGTCTTAGGTTTGAGTGCCTTTCCGGTTCCGTGTGGATCATAAATGGTGTCCAGTGCATCAGATAGGAACCAATCGACCCTGTCCTTTTCTTCGCCTTCAAATTTCTTTGTTACCTTGGGGCCACCACCGAAAAGCCCTGCTGCTCCACCTGGCTTGGATTTGGGTTTGGCCTTGGGTTTGCCTGATCTGGTTGCTGTTACCTTTGCTGTTGGAGCATCTGCGGTTGCTACTGTCTTGGACTTGTATTCTTTCTCAAGTTCTTCACGAACTTTTTCACGAATTTTAGGCTCAAGTTTCTTTTCTAACTCAGCAGTATCCACATCTGCAAGTTTCTCTTGCAAATTTTTATTTTTAATTTCTAATTCATCAATTGCAGTGACATAATGTGCTGCTACTTGAACAAGAGCGGCTTCCATTGCTGCCTGTGCTTGAAGTTGTACAACTTCGGCTGAGTGGTCTCTCCACTTTTTCCACTGTAGGTTGCTGTGTGAAAGTATATCGGAGCCACACTTGGGGCAGAAAGACCTCTTTGGTGGCTTGAGTACAGGTATTGCTCGCAAATCTTCGTTGGTCAGATTAGTTTCGTCAATCCCTCCGTGAGAAATGTCATGAATATGGTGGCTTGCATCCATCCCTAGATCCATTGCTTGTTGGAAAACAGGGTCTGTGGTTTTCACTCTACCTGCCATGACCATTTTCCAAGCATCGCTTTCATGAGAAACGAGTGCAACTGCTGCTGCTGCAGCGGGGTTTGTTTGGAATGCTGATGTTGCAGTAATTTGGGCTGCTGCAGTGTTAGGAGTAGCAGCCTCTCCTTCATCAGTTGCCTGTTCAGCTGTTGCGGCAATTCCAAGTTCGTTTGGATTTTGACCTTCCTCTACTTTTGCAATCAGGTCAAACTTCTCGGCCATTGACAAATCATCTCTAGATTTAATCGCTTCTTTTAGCGCTTTGACATCATGTCCAGTAGAGGTAATTACACCGTCAACATCGAAGTCATTACCACATTGTAAACAGAACTTCGCGGTCGCTTCATTTGGGCCTTCACACTTGGGGCAGTATACCGGCATCAAGCCTTTCACACACCCATACCATTTCAATCATAATGTTGATTCGTGCTATGATGGGCTGTTTGAAGCCTAGTTGAGGCTGTCGAGAAGCGCACTGACATTGTTTTGACCTAACTCTACTAGTAGGGGTGCTAATTTAGGCCCTCTTTCTCTATTAAGTAAACTTTGATAGAGGATTGTAAACGCTTGACGTGGTGATAATTCCGATTCAGAAATCAAGTTTTTCAGATGGTTTTGGATAGTTTCTTCCGTCCATTCAATGGTTTTTATCATGGTAGAGAAATTATTGAGGAATGTCTGTTCATCTGCAGAAAAATTTGCAGAATCAATAGATTTTGCCAATTCAATCCTTGCATTCACGGGGAACCACTCCGACTCAATCCAATTTCTCATCCTCCCAACTCTATCCAATAGTCGTTTATCGGGCATTGTGGTATCGATAGTATGGCTTCTAGCAAGAGACTCCAATAGGTCGCTCTGTTGGGATTTAATTTGACAAATAGTAGACAGGTGACTAAATGAAATTCCTAGTCCTTCATTATGCGTGGTACCTTGTCTTAGACCTTGAGCTAACTCAAATTTTCGGGCTTCATCAATCAATTGCTGCTCTTTCCGACTGCTTTCTTTGATGCTTTTGTGCTCAATATTTCTCAATACATTATGATAACGCTGTTCAAGCCTTTCATATTCATCGGCAAGGGCAATCAAGCCTTCACCTGGATCAAAATCAATATGTTTGCTAGGTTTCACCCTAGAAATCAGATAGCGCATGATTTCTGGTGGCACGATATCAAGTAATTCCTTGCCACTAACAGTGTTACCTTTGCTACTAGCCATTGCTCCCTTTCCTTTGAGATAAATCCACTCATACATCATCCCCATTGGTGGTGGGGAGCCGAACATTGGAGCCAAGAGTTGTCCAGTATCCCAAGATCCACCAGCAGCAGAGTGGTCTTTCCCATATCCTTCGAAGGTTATGTCCAACCAATTCCAACGAGCAGGCCAATCGAGTCGCCAAGGTAGTTTGCCTCCTCCTCTCTCGATGTTTGTGCTACCAGTACGACCATCTTCTGCAATCCATTCTACAGTTGGCCAATCACAAGCAGTGACTTTCAGGCCGTGCATGTTTCCTTCATCATCAATTGGATTGTAGGGGAACCAATCATCGTCAAGTGGGCGTTGAGATACCTCTTGGATAATATTACTTATTTCAGCCGTATTCGCAATAGCAGTTTTAGTGGCCTCAGTATATTTCCCCTCTTCGTATGATTTGAATGCGTCAACAACACGGAATTCTACTCCAAGGTCATCTAATGCAGAAAAGAATGGGCTTAGGAAATAATCAGAATAGTTGCCATTTCCATCAGGAGATGGTATTGTTGCAAGGGCATGGCCAACATAATTGGTGTATTCTTCCTCTTCTAAGAATGGGTAAACCTTTCTCAAAGGATCTGCAGAGTCTGCAATATATACCAATTCAGCCTTCAAATCTATTCTTTCACAAGCCCTAACTATCAGATCAGCGGTAAGGACCTCCCGCATATTACCAACATGTATGGGGCCAGATGGAGTGATGCCTGTTGCCAAGACATGCGAATCGCCTCGCTTTGCCAGTTGTTCGGCAATCACATCTGCCCAGTGCATTACTCACACCCTGTCAGACTGAGATGGCTCTAATTAAGCCTCGAAGAGGCACCCCAGATATTTCGTTCTTCTCAGTTTTGTTTACTAGTACCATACAGAGTGCCACATCAGCACCATCGTCAGTAAGTGCGCTAATTGCTCCACGCATGGTTTCACCACTATTCAATAAATCATCAATGATTGCAATCTTGCGCCCAGCGACGTTGCCATATTTGTGAGAAAGTGCACCGCCCTTGTCGCCAACAGCACTACGGAAAATTGAGATTTCAGTTCCTAGCTGAGCAGCAACTGATTGTGCAAACAGGATTCCATTCAGACTGATTCCTACGATGGTGTCTATTCCCTCTGGAAAATGCTCATCAACGATATCAGCCATTATCATTCCAATGCCGTCAATTCGCTGCGGCCTAACTCCAATTGTCCGCCACCCAATTCGAACATCATCTGGTTTTCCTTCAGGTGCCGATGTACCCTGTAACCAAGTGATTGTTGACTTTGATATGGACATCTCATCAGCAATCTGTTGGTCATTCAATCCTTGCTCTCTCAGTGCAAGCACCTTTGCTCTTAGTTCATCCACACTCAGTGCCATTGACTCAAAGGGTGTGAAAGGCCGATATGAACCCACCGCCATAGGCGGTGTGAAAAAGACCAATAGTTCCCCAAATGCAAATTTTGGTTAAGGCGTCTAGAAACGGCCCGTACTACCAAAACCACCTTCGCCACGGGCAGTATCTCCTAGTTCAGATTCACCAACTTCAACAAATGAAATATTTGGTACAGGAGCAATGACTAGTTGAGCGATTCTTTCGCCTTTGGGGATGGTGTATGAATTGCCTTCTCCTATCCAAGTTAGGAGTACCATCAATTCACCTCGATAATCGGCATCAATTGTACCAGGGGCATTTGGAAGTATCAGCCCCTTTGCTGCTAAGGATGAGCGCGCTCTAACTTGACCTTCGTATCCTGCTGGGATTGCAATTTTCAAACCAGTCTTTACTTTTGTAGAAGTGCCACTGAAAACTTCAGTTTCTTCTACTGACCTTAGATCCCATCCAGCTGCAAGAGGTGACCCATGGCTAGGGGCTTGTGCATCTTCGTGAATGCGCGTGAATTGGACCGCAACCTCCTCTCTCATCATTAATCGGCGGGGGTGGTCAGGCTGTTGAATTATCGGTGGCCTTAACAGGGGGGTTTAGGTCGGCGAATCGATGGCAGACTTTGATTACGAGGCCCTTCTCGACCGCGCCCATGATAACATCCCAAAGGACTTGTCATCATCTTCACGTTGGAAGTTGCCAGAGCCCGATGTGCTTATTGAAGGAAGTCAGACCATCATACGCAACTTTTCAGATATTGTTGATATGATGGATAGAGATGGAAATCATGTTTACCATTTCATCCAGAATGAATTGGGGACATCTGGTTCAAGAGAGGAGCGCAGAGTTCTACTAAAGGGGAGAATCCCACCAAAGAGAATTAAGGAGAAATTGGGTAACTATGTGCGTACTTACATTTTATGTGGTCAATGTAATGCTCCAGATACTCGCTTCATCAAAGAGGACCGAACAACCCTTCTGAAGTGTCAGGCTTGTGGTGCTACTAGGCCAGTAAAACTTTGAGAATCAATTTTTTTCTGCTTCGGCAACTGATATTCTAACTGCCATTGCAGTATCTGGAGTCACAGAGATACTGGTTATTCCACAATCTATCAAGAAGGCTGGGAATTCCTCGGGATAATCTGAAGGCGCTTGGCCACAAATCCCAATTTCAAGTCCTGCTGCTGTAAATTTACTGACAGCTTCGCGAATCATCGTTTTGACAGCAGGTGAGCGTGCATCGACAGGGTGCTGATAACCTTCCAAATCATCACGTGATACTGCGTAAACAGTTTGGACTAGGTCATTTGATCCAATGGAGCCACCAAATAGTTCCATTTTTTCTATAAAATTATCAGCATCAATTACATTTGATGGAAGTTCGACCATGACGAAAAGTGGTACGTCTGATGCAGGCCCTACATTGTGATTATTTAGCAGGTCTTTGACAGCCTCACCTTCTTCTGGTGAGCGACAAAAGGGGACCATGAGTTGTAGATTATCTAGGCCAAAGTCATGGCGTACAGAAGACATTGCTTCTAATTCCATTTCAAAGGCTGGCTTGAAATTGTCATCGAGATATCTTGAAGCACCGCGCCATGCAATCATTGGATTTTCTTCCATTGGTTCAAATATTCGGCCACCTAGAAGTTCTCGATACTCGTTTGATTTGAAATCTGAAAGACGCACTAGAACAGGCCTTGGGTGGAATGCCGCACAGATGAGGCCAACTCCTTCACTTAATTTATCAATGAATAAATCACGCTTATCTTCGTATAACCAAGCACGTCTCTCAACTGATTCAACAGCTAATTTAATCACGGATTCATCTACTCTTTCAAGAGATTCAGCATATGCGGATAGCCCTTCATCTATTTCTCCTGTTTCAAGGTATTTCTTCAGTTCATTGAAATGAATAAAGGCTAGGGGATGAATTCCTACTTCGGCAGACAAAACAAATTCGATACGAGCTAAACCCACGCCATCAACAGGCAATTGGGAATCAACTAGTGATTTGGTTGGGAATCCAACATTCAATTTGATTTTAGTATTCAACTTGGTATCAGCATCAATATCAATCTCTTCTATGTTGAATGGATGGATTCCAGCATAAATGAATCCAGTGTCACCTTCAGCACAACTTCCAGTAACCGGTGTGAGGGTTTCAATTTCCATTGCATCTGCACAGCCAACAATTGCAGGGATTCCAAATTCCCGGGCTATGATGGCTGCATGTGAGGTTCTACCTCCTTTTCGGGTGATAATCAAAGAGGCCTGTTTCATCAAAGGCTCCCAATCAGGAGTTGTCATTTCAGTGACTAATACATCGCCCTCTTCAAACACTCTTTTCTCGTATGGGATCTCTTCAAGACGTAGGCCATCAGCAATACTTTTGCGAATCAACCGCTTACCCTCTAATACCTCATTATAGGTTCGATAAGATCGAACTTTACCTGAAGCAATTCTCTTGCCAACTGCTTGGCCAGTGGCAATGACTTTGCCAGATTTTTTCAAGCTTTTAGTCAAGGAGTTATCCATTCCATATCTTATTAATTTAGCAGAATTAGATTGGGCATGTACTGTTTCAGGACGGGCTTGAACAATGAAAAGTTGTTCTGAAATGCCATCCTTGG
>DASCSU010000023.1:0-17566 GCA_034399495.1 Candidatus Thalassarchaeaceae archaeon | reverse complement strand
ATTTGATTTTTCTTAATACAATTGTTGGCAAAATCATAACACTACGTAACCATTCGAGAGCCCTGATGCGGACGATTCCAACACTCATCGTTGATGATGAATTGGTACTTAGGCCGGTAGGTCCAATGCATCTTGAGGCATTGGTTGAGGCTTTTGAGGAATCTACGCCAGAAGTAATTCATGGCCTTCCTTGGTATGATATTGAGGAAGAGATGTTAGTGCAATTACAAGATTATCTAATTGATGTAAATAACATGGGTAAAACTGCTAGAGCATATCATTGGGCCATTATAGATAGTCGTGATGAAACATTTCTCGGACTACTTGCTCTCGATAGGTTCACTCGTACACAAAGAGCACATTGGAATATTGGATATTGGGTGCGACGCAGTGCCTGCCGCCGTGGTATTGCTAAACGAACATCTATGAAAGCACTTGATTGGGTATCTACAACCCAAGGAGGACCTACTGCCGTAGAGATTACAGTTGATCCCAATAATGAGGCGGGACTCGCAACTTGCAATTCTCTAGTGAATGCGTATAATGGTGTACGGGCGATTGAGGGTGATGGTGAGGTGGAAGTTGCGGGAAAGTCTCGACATCACATCACTTTTCTTTTACCCCGCCTTCCTTTGATTAATTCTGAAATCTCAAATGAGGGTAGAGTATGGCTTTCTCTTGATACAGATGATTTATGTCACCACCCGAAGCGATTTGGTCATCCAACACGTACAAAGAATGGAATATCCAATACCCCTTATCGAATGAGTAAAACACTTGAATCTGGTTGGGATGGTTTTGTAAAATGGAGAAACGGAGCGGGTAGAGGATTACCTGTAACGCTGTTTGTAATTGCAGAGCAACTTGATGATGAGCGTTTTGCCACTCGCTTGAGAGAACTTTTACAAAGTGATAATTTGATTACAATTGGTACCCATGGCAACAGGCATCGTTGTTGGTCGGCATGGCCTGAAGATACAGCAGGTTTTCACAATGATTTATCAATTTCAATTTCACGTTTATTCACCTTTGCAGGCACTAAATTTCGACCTTGGTTTAGAGCACCAGGTGGATACATTGCGCCGTGGATGGTTGATGTATTGAGCCGCGAAGGAATTATCCTAGATTCATCAGTAAATTATTCATTTATTACGCGCAAAAAAGCTGGTAAACAGAAGGATTGGGCGGCGGTTCAAAGTATGTTATTTCACAAGGGAATTGTCGAACGGCAATGGTATATTTGGGCAGGAATTCCAGTAACAGGGCCGGCCCTCAGAATCCCAATAATTAGTCTAATAGCGGCTCGAAAATGGAGAAAAGTTACAAGAAATAAATCCTGTGCATCTGAGCAGGTTATTGTAGATCAGAATTATCCAATAGATTCACTTTATTGGCACTTATTAGACCATGCAAGAAATGGTGGGAATTGGGCACCACCTCTTCATAAATCACTCTCGTAAGAATGTTTTATTTCCTACAAACGGTAATATGACCCTCCCGAGTCGTGGCATCGACCCTACGGGTCGTATTGTCATCATGACGAATCAAAATAGGGGTGGTGAAATGGTTGATGTGAAGTATCCTGGTATCCCAACTACTACTGACGGCGCAGGCAATATTGTATGGGTTGAAACTCATGTTACAGATGGCTCGTGTGCTTATCCAATTACATCTTCTACCACAATGGGTGTTGGTTACAACATGGAAGTTGCTAATGGTAAAGAAAATCTTTGGGGTACTAGACTTGCTTTCATAGAACCGGAATCAGAACATTCGTCAGCATCTGCAGCAGAAGGATTTGCATTAGCTGGTGGCCGAGTGACTAATTTTACTAGTGGTCAAGGGTTAATATTAATGAAAGAAGTTCTCTATGTAATTAGTGGAAAGCGATTACCAATTGTGTTCCACATAGGGGCTAGAGCAATGACTAGCCAGTCACTAAATGTTCATGCGGGTCATGATGATATTATGGGAGTTTCAGATGTTGGTTGGGGGATTCTTTTTGCCCGTAATGCGCAGGAAGCAGGAGATCTTGCATTAATTTCTAGAAGGGCAGCAGAGTCAAGTTCAACTCCATTTTTTAATGTTCAAGATGGTTTCTTAACTACTCACACAATTGAAAATGCTTTGTTGATTGAACCTGAAATGATGCGTGATTTTGTTGGTGACCCAGCAACAAAACTCCGCAACTTATTTGATCCATATAATCCAATAATGACGGGTGTAGTTCAAAATCAAGATGCTTACATGAAAGGTAAGATTGCACAACGTCATTTTACTGATTTAGTCAAGCCAGCAGTGATGGAATCAATGCAGTTGTTTAGCGACTTAACTGGTCGTAAATATGACTTAATTGATGGATATATGATGGAGGATGCAGAGTATGCAATTGTTGGCATCGGCTCAATGATAGAGACTGCAACAGCGGTTGTAGACCATCTACGCGAAGAAGGTCGAAAAGTTGGTTGTGTGCATGTCACATGTTTCCGGCCATTCCCTAGCCAAGAAATAGCACGCATTATTGGTGGATGTAAGGCGGTAGCAGTCCTTGAAAGGATGGATGACCCGATGGCAGCAGATAATCCATTAACTATGGAAGTCAAAACTGCGCTGTTTGATGCTGGTTTCAATCCTAAATTATTCACTGGCTCATATGGCCTTGGTTCAAGAGATGTCACATCATCAGATATTATCGCAACTTATGATTTGCTAGCAAGTGGTGAGGAACCACGTTACATCACTCTTGGAATAGACCACCCCACTGCACTAGAGCGCACACATGAGTACGATGGTCGACCAGACAGTGCCTTCAGTATGAGAGGCCATAGTGTGGGTGGATTTGGTAGCGTGACAACTAACAAAATCATCGCTACAATATCTGCTGACTTATTTGGAAAGAGGGTACAAGCATTTCCAAAATATGGTTCTGAAAAGAAGGGATTGCCTACTAATTTCTATCTAACCATTGCCGATGAAAGAATACGTATTCATCATGAGTTAGACGTGCTAGATTTTATCGCAGTGCAAGATGAAAATGCCTTCGTTACTAGTAATCCACTGAAGGGCTTGAAGGATGGCGGTAGCGTATTTATTCAGTCAACTGCTACAACCGCCGAACAAGTGGTAGAGAATCTTCCTACAAATACAATCAAAGAAATTTGTGAGCGAGACTTGAAAATTCTATTCCTTGACACTGCAAAAATTGCCCGCGAAGTTAGCAGTAGGGCAGATTTAGTCGTAAGAATGCAAGGTATTGTCCTTCTTGGCATATTCCTCAAATGTACACCATTTGCTAGTCAAGTAGATGATAAAGAGATGTACGCATCAATTGAAAAATCCTTGCGCAAGTATTTCGGCAAAAAGGGTGAACAAGTTGTCAGTGACAATCTAACCTGTGTTCGCCGTGGCTATGAAGAGGTTTCAATCATAACTGCAGACGAATTAGATTCACTGGAGGTGAAATCATGAGCATCAGACTTCCAACAGCTCATGACAAGGATTTCTTTGACATAGGTGATTTTGAAAATCGAATCATCAGCGCTTACAATGATGGCTCAGCATCAGACGCGCTAGCCGCAGATTCAGTTCACGCGCGTTCAATCATTGCAGCAGGGTCGGGCCGCTACCGAGATTTCTCTTACATTGCCCCAGAAATACCTGAGTTCATTGCTGACGCCTGTGTTGGTTGCATGGATTGTGTTACAATGTGTCCTGATACAGCAATCCTCGGAAAAGTTGTAGATGAAGAAACTCTCAACACGAATCTCAATATTCTACCGCAATTAGAACAAGAAGAGATGAATCGGCTTTGGCCTAAGACCCGAAAATACTGGGACAACCGAGAGAAGAAAGGTGAGGAACCAGGCCGATTTGGAATTTTCATCGATCCATCAAAGTGTAAAGGTTGTTCAGAATGTGTTGAGGTTTGTGGAGACAAAAACGCTCTAGCCATGGTTGGTAAGGAAAAGTACGGCATGGAACATCACAGAAAATTGTGGGAATTTTATGAAGCACTTGGACCAACAGACCACGATTACATCAATGATAAATCATTGATGGATATGATGCTAGCAGAAGAGTCTCTCCTCTATGTTGGGGGTGCTGGTTCATGTGCTGGTTGTGGGGAGGCGACCGCTCTAAGAATGATGTCAGCAGCTACCGGGTTTGTTTACGGTAAGGAAAATATGGGCATTGTCAATTCCACTGGGTGCTCTACGGTTTATGGCTCAACATATCCATTTAATCCATGGGATATTCCATGGACTAATTCGTTGTTTGAAAATGGTGCTACAGATGCAATGGGAGTCCGAGCCCGATGGAATCAAATTGGTTGGGGGGACAAGAAATTGTGGGTTGTTGGTGGCGATGGCGCAATGCTCGATATCGGATTTGGTTCACTCTCTAGATTACTTGCATCTGGAATGGATGTCAATGTTTTGATTCTTGATACTCAAGTATATTCAAACACGGGTGGACAAGCATCCACTGCTACTTTTACAGGACAAGATGCAAAATTTTCAGCACATGGGAAAGTGATTCATGGTAAAACTGAGCGCCGCAAAGAGATTGGTGCTATTGCAGCAATGCATCCAGATGTTTATGTCGCACAGACCGTAACTTCGCTCCCAAATCATTTCTATAAATGCATTATGGAAGCCAATGAGTTTGATGGCCCATCGGTTATCAGTGTGTATACTACTTGCCAACCAGAGCATGGTGTAGGGGATGATGCAGCAAGTAGACAAGCAAGGTTCTCTGTAGATTCTCGTGCCTTCCCCATCTTTGTCTTTGATCCCCGTAAAGGTCCAAGAATGCAGAATCAATGGAGCCTCAAAGGAAACCCCAGTGTGAACAAAGATTGGCATCGCAAAAAGAATGATGATGGGGAATTTGTGGAGGTCCGCTTCCGAGATTTTGCAGCATCCGAAGGGCGCTTTAGAAAACAGTTCAAGGGCGGAGTGCCAAGTAAGGCTATTATTAGTGCAGAAAATGATAGATTAGCTTTTTGGAACCGTCTTCAGGACCTTGCCGGCGTAGAGAGAACCATTTTGGATGACTCCTAGTTAACATCTCTCACGTGCGTGTGCGCGAGAATGTATCACTGAAAGCCTATAGGGACTAGTTGATTGACTTATTTTGGCTATAAATGTCGTAAAGTCTACCAATCCAACCCCCCACTTTACTTATTATTGACTTAAGACCCAGCGATAGTTATGACGAGGCGTAGCGTAGCCCCATTGATTTTGACTGCACTGATGGTATTGATGAGCTGGGGTGCTCTGATTGATGCGGTCCAAGAAACTGGAAATGAGACCAAAGGCCAAGAATTTAACACATTTGAACCGATTCCATCTCTTGAAGAAGAACCAGTGATCGAATATGCTTCATCAGCAACAAGTCCAGGGCATGTTGTTTTTGGACAATATATTTCATCTGATAATTGTGGGCATTGCTCTAAAACTGGAGGCGGTTCCGACACTCACCATTTATTGAAAAATAATTTCCCAAATGAATATGTGTACATAACATACATGTCAGCATCATATGGTGATACAGATACCACACGTGCTGGAAACGTTGCACCATACAATTGGGCGTGGTCCACTGGCGGAGCACCCGATGCTTATTTCGGGGACCGTACAGATAAGAATCAAGGTGGAGCAACAGCAAATTATGATACATATGATACTTTGTTTTCATCGGGTGGGGGAATGGCTTCCACTACTAACGATTACACAATGGGTGCAACGATTAGCCAAAATGGCGGAACTTATGACATTGGAATATCATATGGCTATACTGGTTCAGGAAGTCCAGCTAGCAACATGAAATTATACGCAGCCCTTGTTGACAAGGACTGTACTGGATACAGTTACTCAAGCGGTATCCCACACGGATGGAATTGTTGGATGGGTTGGTTGACATCAGGAGACACATACAAGTCTAAGACTGGAGGTACCGGTACATCATTTGCAAGCGTCACACCATCAGCAACATCTCAATCAGTCACATGGTCTTCAGTTCCTACATCGGTAGTTCCTGGTGGATTATCAAAGGCTGTAGTAATAGGGGTATTAATGTCTGGTAGCAGCGTCTCTGTGGGCGGAACAAGTGCTCACGTATACCATGCAGTTGACAGTACAATGAATCCATTAGATTTGTCAATTACAGATTTCACTTATTCTAATCTTGATGCACAGACAACAGGATTTTTGACAGGTGATACACTGAAGTTTGACGCTACTGTTGGCAATACTGGTACCGAGGATTATTCCTCTGGCGGCCAGATTCAAATTTATCAGGTTTCAAGCACCGGTAGTGAATCACCACTTGGTTCAGCAGTTCAACTCAATTCATTGAATGTAGGACAAACCCAATCAATTTCAGAACAGTTGGATACTAGCGGTATTGTTATGGAACCAAATGATCCACAAACAGTATTCCGTGCTAAATTAACAGGTACTCAAGGTGAGTCCGACCCAGTAGGAAATAACGTACGTGTTGTCTATGCGGCACATGATATGTTCCCAACTACCTCTAAGCCAATTGCCAATGGTAATACTGCTATCGACAGAGGAGAAACACTTGATTTCGAAGTAACAGGCCTTCCAAACGATAACGTTGATGATTTAGGTACCATGACTGCGGAGATTCAGACTAGTATCAATGGGGCTAATCAGTGGAATGGTGATTGGTTCACGGGCGGTAATCTCATGGGAGTTGGTACAGGTAACGAGCGATATGTGTTTACTGTAGAGCCCCCCAACAGTGCAGGCAGTGGTGGTTATGATATTCGTGCTCGTATGACCGACGCACGCGGTCAAGTAGGTGATTGGTCACCTATCAACAGCAATGCATACACTTTGATGAATGGTCTACCAATGGTAGTCACTTCAGATAATGTAGGTGAGGCTCCAGGAAATTGTCCAGCTTATCCAGGGCAACCAACTGTTAAGGTAGAGACAATTGAGAGAATTGACGTGTCTGGAATTATTTGTGATGCTGAAACTCCGCTTGACCAATTAGTAATCTCAAGTAGTAATCCAGCATTCCGTGCATGGGATGCCTCTGCTGGAGAGATTGAGGTTAAATTTGATAATGTTCAAACAAACATCCAGAATGAAGTAGTGACCCAACCAATTCAACTTACAATTCATGATGGTGAAGATTCCAATACGGGCACACTCCACATTATGGTAATTGAAAATGGTGCGCCACGCTGGTCATCGTTACCAACTCAAGCGTTTGATGAAGGGAGCGATACTTCTATTGTATTGACAACATATCTTACAGATACTGACACTACGGGTACATCTTCTAGCCCAAGTGACTTGATCCTTTCAGTACAATATATCTCAAACAGTTCACTATTGTCCGCAGATTTCACGGGCCCCAATGGACATCGACTTAACATCGAAGGTGCTAATGATGATGCCTTTGGTACTGGAATGGTGGTTGTGCGAGCGACTGACGTAGATGGCCAGTTTGCAGATACTGAGTTGACAGTGATTGTTGCTAATGTCAATGACGCTCCTACACTCGATGTCTCAACCTTTGATAACTTGCAACTCAAGGTTTCAGATGAATTCAATTTTGATGTAGTTGCCCATATGAGTGATATCGATGATCCCGTTGAACCACTCTATGTTTCAGTTTCATGCGATACTTGGAAGGCGGGCTCTCGTTACAATCCATTAGATGGTGCCATGAAGGCATGGTTTGAGGATGAAGGAATCCATACAATTACCATTGTTGTGTCTGATGTTCATGATGATGTTAATGCATACTATGTCACTGTTGAAGTGATTGACAGTTTGCCATTAGTTTGGTCTGAAAATGCTGAATCTGGTGATTTAATGGCTCATGCTGATGATCTTTATATTAATGAAAATCCCACTTTCAATGTCTCACACCACAGCGGCCTAGGATTGACCAATGTTGCAATTGAGTGGCAAATTTGCAATAAAGACAGTGGAGTATGTACTGATTTAGGTATTGAGAACACAGAGAACCTCGGTAGTGTATACTCATTTTCAGTGTCAAAGAGCCAAGGAGAAATGCTCTTCCATGACCAAGTAAAAATCACACTCACAGCTATTGATTCAAATGGTTTTGATCGTGAGACTCCGTTAGCAGTAGTCTTTGATATAACTGAAGAACGACCCTCTGATGTAGTGGATGATACAACAGATGATTCTACAACAGATGATTCTGCTAGTACAGCTTCTACTATTCCTATAGGGGTATTGGCTATTGGAGGCGCTTTTATTGTTGCAGTTTTGATTGCACTGATTCTTGGAGTAATGTTACTCCGAGGTGGCAAAGAAGAAGATTTGGGAATGGGGTACGGAACAGCACCTCCGCCATTAGCAGGGATGCCACCAATGCCTATGGGCATGGTTCCAGATTATTCACAACTACCAGCAGGTGGCAATTATGTTACTAACGATGCAGGACAGACAGTCTATCTATCACCAGATAACACCGACTGGACCATGCAGCCAGACAACTCATTCATCCGCACACGCTGATTGAATAGAAATAGGCAACTTGCCTTGTGATAGGGGTTAGTTGATATTTTCGACGAAATAATGTGTGATATCGTTAGTTTAGATTAATTGTTTTCACAAAGTAGCGGATGGTTAAACTGCAACGCGCGACTGGCTATTTTGATGGGCAAAGGTCCACGTGCAGATGGTGATGCCACCCGCAAGCGCATCATCTCATTTATTGAGAGTAACCAAGGAACTCATCTATCGGCAATTATTCGTGCTTTACAACTTGGTAACCATCAAGCAACAATTCATCTCAAGACCTTAGAGGAACAAACTAAGATTTGGGGCAATAGAGAGGGTCAGTTTTTGCGTTATTACACCAGTATAATTTCACCTTTAATTCCTCTTGATCAATTACCAAACCCGCCACAAATATTTACACCAGATACAATGCAATTTAGAATCATAGATCGCTTAGCAAGAAACCCAAATCCAAAGGGTGCTAAAGGTCCACTCACACAAGGCATTCTAGCAGAAGAGCTTGGTTGTAGTCAACAACTCGTGAGCCACCACCTCGTAGCATTGGAGAAGAGCAATTGCATCAAGTCAAAAAAATTTGGTTTTAGGAAAAAATGGAGAGTACTTGCACCTGGTTTACAGGCAATTACTGGTGGATTAAGGTCACTTTCGACTGTTGACCAACACGATTTAACTGCACTAATTACTCATTATGGTCAATATCAGACATGAAAATCACCAAACAATTCTTGGTTTTCTAGTGTTTTGCTCTTTAATTATAGTTTATTGACTATATTAAACATTGGAAAAATGACCGAAACAATATAGGGCGGTCGTTTAAGCCGAGTAAAACATGGCATCTGTATCAGATAACCTACAAGCAATGATAGACACCCTAATGGGCGCAATGAAAGACGCTGAAAAGCACGAGCGCGGCACAGATGCCGCCTCACGCCGCCTTCGTGGTGTGCTCTCAGCAACCGCAAAGGAGTGCAAGACACTTCGCGGTCAGATTCAGAGCGAGCGCTGAGTACTAACTCAGTCTCTTGAAGAACTTTCAAAGTAATTCGAACACGGCCCATCTTGGGGATTTAATTCCCCAAGGTGGGCTTTTTTTTATTTCAGTATTTTCCTTTCTCGATGGGTTCATCAGTTAGCACATTGTGGCCCAATTATGTCCGATGTCCCTTCCAAACCCCCCACCAAAAAAAGGGGCAAGATTCGCAGAGTTATTGGTGCGGTTCCTTGGGCTGCTAGAGGAGCTTACAAGGTGGCGAAAAAACTCCCTAAAGAGAAGCGTCAGGAAATTATAGAAGTTGCTCGTGATCCTGAGGCTTGGGGCGAAGCAATCACCAAAGGGTGGGATATCGCTAAGGTTGAAGCAGTAGATGCTAAGGATGCATTTGGAACACTTGGCAAAATTGTCATTGGTAAGAAAACAGACAAAAAAGAACGTAGGCATGCTGCTAACCAACTAGGACTTGTTGGAATGGTAGTTCCCCCATTGAGAGTGTTTCTTCTTCCTGGTTCAGAGATTCTTCTTGGCATTGTTGCATTTGCAATTCCTTGGAGCCATGTCCCCCAAAAATGGATTCCTTTCAAAACTCTACGCGATAATCCTGAGCAAGAGTTAGGAGAACAGAAGAAGAAGCACCTCAAATTATTCCGCAAAGACAGGCAGAATATTATCGAAAAACTCGATTAGTCAAATAGGTCTGTATTCTTTCAGGAAGTTTGTGTTGACCATATTTCCCAATCACCACCACCATTCATGAAATCGGCAGATCCTCTATGGTTCATACTCCACCCTTCAGGTACTCCATCAATCCAATCAGTACTTGGGGAGAATATTACCCACTTTACATTGGAAAGGTTTCCACGATTATCCATGGTGACTCCTAGCATTTCCTCTTGCCAACCCGAATCAGGTGTACGCCAGTGGCCAGTGATGTTCCTTTCATCCACATCATCAATCCCTGTATGGAATGTGTAGAGGTAATGCATACCCAAAGTACCTTCATGAATAAAGAGGAAATCTTCAGCATCTTCCATGTTATTGTCCAATACTTCAGCAGCATCATCAGTCCAGAAAGTTTGACCATGAATAGAAGCAAGAAGTGAGAGTGGTAATATCAACATGATTCCAATTGCAAGTGACTTGGCTTGTCCTTTTGGTTCAGCCAACGAAGGAAGTTCTGGATTGAGTAGCTTTAGTCTAGCAATCAACATCATTGCTGGAATCATTACAAGTGAGATGTAACGGCCATTATTTCCCATTGTCCACATTATCCAAGGCCATTCGGCATACCAGATTACCGATTCAAAAGTCCATAATGCAGCGACATAAATTGTGATGGCTGTTGTGAACCCTGCTATTATGATAGATAGGATGGATGCTTTGAGGTCCTCTACTTCTACAATATATTTGTATGCAGAACCAACGAAGGGCCACAGTATCATCCCGAAAAGAGAATAGATGAGTATCATGTCAATTGCTGATACTAGTAGGGCGAAGAAGAACCTCCCCGTTTCATCATTTATGATAGAAAGGGTTCCTTTATCTCCTAATATCCCATACCCTATCATTGCTATAGTAATAGAACAAATTGTGATTGTTGCTGCCTTAACCGGCCTGCGAGTAATGTTGGGTGCAAAGTTATCAATAACGAAATAAAGCACTAAAGCGGCACCGAATATTAAGCAGTATATTGGATTAATATTCTTGGCAATTAACACTCCACTGAATGTTAATGTAGAAATCAATATTGCAAGAATCCTCTTACTTTTTTGTTCTTCAATTTCCCACAGGATGTACGGGATTACACAAATTATGATCAGGGCAGATATGATAGGTTCGTAATAGGCTCTACCTGTCGAAAAGATAAATGTTGGATATATGGCTACTATAGCAGCAGCACGTAAACGATATTTTTCTCCACCATTGCCAGCAATAGCAACTGAAGAGCCTGCCAATCCAATCAGTAAACCCATAATTACTAGAGAAATAATTTTGATATCAAATTCACTATCTCCAAATGTGAAATCATAATTGAGGTTTTCAGGCGCATAAGATGGATCGCTAGATTGAGTATCAATAGGGCGAGTGTGGCCCCAAACAAGAGAGCCATTTTCATCTTCAGCCATTCTCACATGGGTATCGAGCCCCAAATCACTTGTTAGAATAACAATTACATTGAGAAGAATGCCAAGTACTAGAAGACCCTTCCAGAACTTTTGAGTCTCAATAAATGACCACCAATTATCTGTAGAATTAGTGGCGTCATCGAGTGACTTTGCATTCTCCACAACAGCCTGTGAACCCACCTTACCCTTGAGTATGAGGGTATTCAGAAGTCAAATAATGAAGTCTGACCAGTTGAGCGTAGTCGCCCGACATTATGCATCCTATCCATTGCGCGGGTCATTCTTCGCTCTGAAAAATTGTGTCCATCCACAAGCATCTCTCGTAGGGCCTTTTCATCACACATTCCAGAATTAGGTAATGGCACATCAGATGCTGGATGATTGAGGAATAATCCCCGGATTTCATCAAGTTTGTCGGGTATTTCACATTTTTTAACAGCACATATTTCTTCAATTGTGCCGTGTTCACGAATTAGTTTGAGTCCTGTTTTAGGGCCGATTCCTTTGATTCCAGGGTGGAAATCAGTCCCTACCATTATTCCTAAGTCGACTAATTGTTCGTGAGTAATACCATGTTCATCAAGGAGTTCCTTCAGATAGACACGCTCTGCTCTAACCACTCTTCCAAATTTCTTGGTTCCATGGCTAACGAGATTTCTAACCATCACAGGTGCGCCGTAAAGTAAGGTATCCCAATCTTGGCTTGCCACAGCAGCAACCTCACCTCTAGAACACCGGACTGCTGCTGCTCCTTCAGCTTCCATAGGTGCCTCGATATTTGCAATTCCAAGTAAATCTAGCATCTTTCTTGTTTCAGCAACCATATCAGGAGTGAATGATGCGATTTTGGAGCCTAACTTTTGTGCAGTTTCCCAATCTTCAGATTCTACTGCAGCATCCCACTTTTCTTTCGCCTCAACTTTTCTCTTCTTGCGCTCGGCTAGCGTATCGCTCTTGAGTTCATGTGGACGGCCGTCAAAGACGAAAACGGGGTCAATACCAGCCCCAACCATTGCAGTTGCTCGATCTAGAAAACCCATCAGATGGGAGACTGGGTGGCCATTAGCATCTCGCAAAGGGCCCCCATCTTGACCACTTCCTCTAGCTCTTAGAGAAGTGATGAACTGGTATGCTATCAGAAAGGCATCAACTGCTACTCGTTGCCCATTAAAATCCCTCAACTCAACATCGTGAGGTGTAGTTAAATCCCTTAGGTTACAGCCCAAGGTACATCACCTCACAAGTCATCATCATCGAAGTCAAAGTCGTCCTCATTAAACTCTTCGTCATCATCATCGAAGTCAAAATCATCATCATCGAAATCTTCCACTTCTTTTCTAACTGGTCTTCTTGGGCGGCGTGTTTTTGTCCATTGCCAGATTCCAACTCCAGCTAAGATTAATCCAATTAGTGATAGAATCAATGGGTAATGTTGCCATGTGTATTTCACCCCAACTAATTCGACATTAGCGTCACCATTTACATCTTTTTCTGGAATAACCCATCTTCCACCAATAATTTCGTCCTTAACCCAGAATTGATTTGTTTCTTCTCCAGGAACGGCCCACTGAGGAACTACTCTTGACTCTCCGTCACTTGTAGTAGTGTTAACCAATTTTACATTGAGTATTATTGCTGAACCAGGTGTGGGATCAACAGCAGTCAAGGAGAAATATAATTGGACATATTCTCTACCTCTAGATGAGCTTTCAACAGGGTCGCTTAATGTTTCACTAGAATCCTCAAAACCAAGTCCGTAATGCCAATCTCCATGGCCATTAATATCCTTGGCTTTGTAAACAACATCGTATTCAATGTATACCTTGAATTCAGTACCTGCTGTTAATTCTCCAAGGAAAGTCCCCTCCCTTTCTTGTAAGGCCGCTAATTCATCTATCGTCCACACATCGGGGTCGTTTTCATCAACAGCACTCATCATTGCTACAGGTCCAGAAATTACTGGTATGATTGTAAATGCTGAAATCATTCCAAGGCCTACAAAGACAACTGTAAGGACTTTGTACATCCCACTTGGAGGCATAAAGAACATGATGCCTGCAACAATTCCAACGCTAACAAAGAGAAGTAAAATAGGTCCGCCCAATCCATTTGATTCTGCTTTTTCTTCTGTGAATCCAGATGTACCTAAAGCATAAGGTGAAACATAATCCTCGCCTTCATTTAATTCTAGGCCGGGAACTTCTTCTTCATAGGGCGGAAGAACAGGTATGGTCATCTCAAAATTATCGCGGCCAAGATAGAGAGTGTAACTATCAGTGAATCCACTAGCTTTGGTAAATTGAATTCGAATCCCAAATACTTCTCCTCCCCCTAATTCGTCGATATTATGCCCCTCAAATGAGTAAGTGTAGATGTCCCCATCTACATCATCAGGTCCACTAAGTGTGATGGAGGCCATATCCGATAATCCATTTTGTGCACCCATTCGTAGTGTCAATGTTACCTCTTTGCTACATCCACTACAATTTATGGCTAGGTTTAGAGTGCCGGCTATTGGTTGGTCTGGATCAATACCAGTTGCATTTTCTGAAGCATCCGTGCCGTCAAATGTGAATTCTCTCAATCCCCCACCAGCATTTGCATCTCCAAAGAAATTTCCCTCAAAGAAACTGGAAGCAGATTGCCCATCGTTTGACTCAGCATGATTCCAAGTAGTCCACTGAGTTCTGTCAGCACCAGAATCATCGCCGTACATGTAGAGGGTACTTTGCTCATAAGTCACAACTCTATCGGGGTTAGAATCATCTTGCATTGTTGATACATCCGAATTGATTCCGCTTGCAACCGTTAACGATGTTGCCATCAATACACAAAACAGTGCCAACACCGCCCATAGGGCGGTGCCGCGAAGAGGCTTGTTTGCGTCCGCCATCATGTGGCCGACACCACCGGATGATATAGAATTGAAGGCCGACCGCATACCCGATAAGAGGGGCGAGGTGGCCTAAGATGTCCAAGATTTCAGCGAAAATCAACGATGCGATCGTCATCTCTAGTGGCTGGCAACCAAACATCGCCCAAATCGAGAATGCAACCCTAGTAACTCAAGATTGCAAGCCCAAAACAATCCATGAGAGAATCACGATATGTGACAAAGATTCAGCATCTAACATTGGGTCTAGATCTTCATTGGTAGCAGAGATTCTCCATCCTGCAAACTATTCAGCATTCAGTAACTTAGAAACTCATGTAGAATCAGTTTTACAATGGTGTGAAACCAATTTATCGAATGAAGGCCAAACCATTGCTGTAAGGGGGGGTAGAATTGGAGTTCGGATTGAAGGATGGTCAGGACGTACCATCGAGCAGGAGATTGGTGGGGCTTTGTTTGAGGCTGGCTGGAAAATTGATTTGACAAAACCAGATATTACTCTTAGAGTAATAGCGGTTAATCATGAGGATTCACACACAAGCACACCACGCGGGGGCAACTCTAACTTAATTTGGGGAGTTAAGAGTGAAGGTACTTCATCATGGGATGATAGGACTGCACCAAAACGACCTTTTTTCAAACCAATCAGTCTTGACCCAAGACTTGCACGTTCAATGGCTAATATCGCCTGTCCGGAGGGGGGGAAAATCCTAGATCCGTTCTGTGGTACCGGGGGGATAATTCTTGAAGCCGCAGAATTAGGTCTGAAAGCCTATGGTAGCGATGCAGACTCACGTATGGTCGAAGGTAGCAGAGAGAATCTTGCATGGGCTGAAGAGAGCCAAAATATGTCATCAGATGCTGAGTTCAGACGCTGTAGTGCAACAACTTTGCAAGATAGTTGGGGGGATGAGGCACCGTTCAATGGATTTGCATTTGACCCGCCCTATGGTCTAAATTCTTGGAAGAGTGATGATGGTTGGCAACTCTTTGCTGATGCATTGGCAAGTTGCTCAGAAGTAGCAACAAATGATGCTAGGCTTACTGCCTTGCTTCCATGGCCCCCCGCTGCACTAGGGGTAGATCTAGTTAGAGACCCAACTAATTCTAATTGCGTGACCTTTGGTAAGCAGTGGACAGTAGTTGTTGAGATGATTAACAACGCCGGATGGGTAGTTGAGGCCACAGCAACTATTCCAGTTCACAAATCACTAGCCAGACTTCTTCTTGTCTGCCAAAGAATCCCACAATGAACTAGTGGATAACCAAGCGAATCATCTACCTTTTGTATTGTTATTCAGGGGATTTTACAGAACATAATTTATGATTTATATACTATATCAATTTACCATTTATTATGAGAAATATTAGCATGATTAAGCGAGCCGCCATTATTATGGCAATTCTAATGGTCATGCAGATGACCTTCCTGATGCCACAAATAAGCATACCTGCTGAGGCTGCTCAGGGGGACGATTGCAACATCAATTCAGCGGGATATTGTATTTTCACTGGAAGTCCTCACCAGACCGGTTTGCAGTCTGGCACAATTAATATTACAGACGGTCAAGGTAATTTTTTATTCCTCGTCAATCAATCAGTTGCTGCTGATTCGACAGGAGCAATTTATCAGGCGGGTGGCAGACCTGCATTTGATGGTGATGAACTAATTCAGCATTCTCAAGATGGTTTGAGTGATGATGAGAAGGCATTTCACACGGTGATGGCGGTCATGTATCCTATTCGTAATGCATTGATGTATGATATAGCCAGTTTGACTCAGAGTGAGTGGGATGTTTTAGTCACACAACTTGAAATTAGAGACATCAAAGATACGACATACACAGGTGGTCCTACTCCACCAGATAACTACTATGGGAGACAAGGTGTATTCAATTTAGCAAAAGATCCCGATGGAAAAGACATCACCCATGAAGTGATGAAATTCCTTGAAGAGGGAAGCATCTACCTCCTGTGTCATGTCACGAGTGATGAGTTCAATCAGGCGCTTCACGATAATCATCCTGCAGGGCACGACCCTTGCGATGATGCTGATATGACTACGAAGATACCGTTCGATTTAGACGATGATGGCGTCGCGGATTCATTGGATACCTGTCTAGGATTTGACGATAATATTGATGTAGATAATGATGGTATTGCTGATGGGTGCGACCCTCAGATTGGTTCAGATGGATGTATGGATTCCAATGCTACTAACTTTGATGTCAATGCCACGGTAGATGACGGCTCTTGTGTGTATCCGCCGCCTCCTGTAGATGGATGTATGGATTCCAATGCTACCAATTTTGATGCTAATGCTACTGTTGATGATGGCTCTTGTGAATATCCTCCACCCCTTGTAGAAGGTTGTATGAATTCCACAGCTACCAATTTTGATGCTAATGCTACTGTTGATGACGGCTCTTGTGAATATCCTCCAATCCCTGTAGAAGGTTGTATGAATTCCACAGCTACCAATTTTGATGCAAGTGCTACTGTTGATAATGGCTCTTGTGTGTATCCGCCCCCCCCCATATCAGGATGCATGTATCCTAGTGCCACTAACTTTGATGTCAATGCCACTGTTGATGACGGTTCTTGCTTATTTCCAGAACCAACAACTGAAAATCATACTAATGTGACAAATAATACTTCAATTGTTGAAGAAGAAGGAGATTCAGAGGTCCAGGATTCCGCGGGCTTATCTAGTTCAATGATGACATATGGCTTAATTGCAGCCAGCATCAGTCTGCTAGTAATATTGGTTATCATTGCTGGAACAATGTTTTTGCGCCAGCGTTCAAGGGCACAGATGTTTTCAGAATTTATCAATGAAGATAAGGATAATTATTAATGGTGAAACATTCATGATTTGCAATTCATAGGGTATGCATTCATTAGCCACTTTTGAACCAAAGGGCGTTATGCACTAACCCTTTGCTTACTCTTCTTCACCAAGGAGAAACCTACGATCTCGCTCTCCCTGTCTTTTTTCTTCTTCTGCTTTTTCTTC
>DASCSU010000022.1:0-17837 GCA_034399495.1 Candidatus Thalassarchaeaceae archaeon | reverse complement strand
TTACTAGCAAGTTGTAATCTAACATCTTCTAAATCGGACAATCCATTTGGCTCATCAAATGGAATGGAAATCTCATAGTTAGTTGCAGGATGTAACCAAGAATGTTCTCCATCTGAAAAACCACCTGTACCTAGAATCCATGGATCACCATCTTGACCCAACTGATAAGTGAATAGTTGTTCATCAACACCTGGGCCACCCGACCCCATTACGAGGTTTCCTGCAGCATCAGAGCCAGCAATATATCCCGCCACAATGCCACCATTAGGCCCATCCGTGTCATCAAAGTGAAACGTGTAATTTCCACGCGCTTGTTCGATGTTTGAAGGTGTCAACATATGATATTCAAGGAATTCAGATGCGTTAGGCATACCATCATAATTTGCATCATCTAACCAGTCCCTCCATATCATTAGTGAAAGTTGGTCGGGTAGAAGTGGACGATCATAGATTTCCACTCTGATCTCTTGAGTAAGAGATTGTGACAAGTGGTCGTATTTACGAATATTTTGATCTATCACCATGGGCGCTAACGAATCAATCTCATAAGTGCGGTTCAATGTAATTGAAGAGTTATTTTCTTGACCATGAAGGGGATAAAAATCTACTCTGTACTCAATAGGTTGAGAACTCAATGGTGCAACTAAATTGAAATCTATTGAACCATTAACTAGAGCAGTAGAATTGGCTACAACTACATCATTCTCAAACACTCTTACAGCTATGTCACCTGCTCTTGGACCTAGGAATCTATCAGCATTAGGGAAGCCAAGATCTACTGAAATCATAATTGGCGTATTGGCTTTCAAATATAGGCGGTCTGCAGGGATTGGGTCCCCCAAATCATTGTACATATCCCACGAATAGATTTCTACATCGTTTTCAACTGCTTTAACTGAGCCAGGACCAAAGTTCTGAGTCATTGGAACACTACGTCTTCCATCGTTAAGAACAACTCTCACTCTCAAAATTAATTCTTCTTCATCGTCCCATGAAGCATTCAAACGAATCCGCATGGCGCTCGTTACAGAGGTGCCATTGACATTGACATTGCACCCATCTACACTATCCCAATAAATCATATCATTATCCGATGAACCTTCTGCAGGAGTTAATGTCCCATCAAATTTGCATAGGACTTTTACTTGATGTAGTGAGCCAGCCAAATCTAATTGAACTGCATGAACTGTACCAGTAGGGGCTGTGTGTGTAGAGTTGACTTCAATCCACTGATAAGATGGTGCAAGTGTTGTTGTGGCGTTAGTAATGGACAGTGAATCACTACTAACCTCATCTGTAGAAGAAAATGCAGTTATTGTGCCCTTAAGTGAACCTGCATTCGTCATTTGTACTGTTAATGGTACATTCTTAACATTAGATGAACTAAAAATAAGCGGCATTAAATCATTAATTGACCAAATCATTTGATCAAATACATCGTAACTCAAATTAGCTACTGGATAATTCACAGCCGACACCCCACCAAGAGTAAAAACTCCATAGTCGGCACTCACAGTAAATACGGCCATAGCATAATCTACACCTACTTGATTATTAGAAGTTGGCCAAATAGGAGAAACTCCTGATAATTGAGTATTCAAACTATTCAATGATGTTAGGTCAAATGAGATGATTTGTGAATCTGAAAATGTGCCAAAAGACTGATTGTAAACTGAAACCCCACCCACGGAAAGCGACAAAACAAGATTTTGAATTCCTGCTGACGTAGGATTCAATGAAAATCTCATTAAATCAAGACCAGTATTAGGTAGCCATATTCCGACTTGTTGAGAAGAAGGAGCATTGAAAGTGAAATCATTGGAAAGAAGTCCTGTTGAAAGCCTATCCTGCCAACCCCAAGGCCCTATATTTGGGTGGGCTAATTCCCATTCATTTAGCCCATCTAGACCCACATCAATACGTGGTTCAAAGGGCAATCCCCCTGAATCGAAATCAATCTGAACAGAACGGAAATCTGCATTAGATGAACTGGACTGCCACTTGAATTGCAAAGTATGGACGTAACTTGAGAAGGTTTGGATCCCACCACTAGTCGAAACTGCACTAAATGAGCCCCCATCAGAAGCAACCATCAGTTGGCCTGAACCAGAATAAGCAGCGGTAGTTTTTATCTGAGAAATCGGCCTAAGACTCTCAAATATAGGAGATAGAATCGTGCCTGAACCAGGATATGAATCGCCATCCCAATTTAGATTCCCAGACCAACTGGGATTTCTTGTAAAGGTCTGAGCATACCTGCCCTCAACATTGATGCTGTGAATATTTAACACTGTACTTGATGGCTGATGCAAATGAATGCTTATTCTTATTGTAGGATGCTTTATCCAATCAACAGCACCTAAATCTGCAAAGATTTCTGAACGGCCCATGAAACCATTAATCGGCTGTTTTGTTACTCCATCCAATATGTCCCATGTTAATGAAGAACTACCAGATGAACTAGCATCTATACTCATCATACCATATTGGCCCGGAGAAGTTAACTGTGAACCAGTAGCACTTGGGCCAAATTCAGCAGAGGTCCAATTTGCATAACCTCCAGAAACACCTGAGCCAACGGGTAAAACCGAAACATCATCTAGATTCCAGCCAGTGTAAGTTACTGAACCATCAGTACTACCAAGTCCGAAACGAACTTGGAAATTAGAATTACCATTGATATAGCTAGAAATCGAATTAGTCACCAGATTGTAAGAACCATCATTTACACCTCCAGAATTAGAATAAATTTGAGTCCAACTACCTTGAGCGTTCTTGACATGAACATAGGCATGATCGTAGTAATGATATTCAACTCCAAGCCTCTTCCAGTAGGACAATTGCCAATTTCCTGAACATCCACCACAATCCATTACTGGAGAGGTAGCCCAATAAGTAGTACTCATGTAATTGGGATAATTCCCGTTGTATGTGTAAAGCGCCTTACTTCCCGAGTGGACACCCGCATTTTGACCCAGTGATGAATCATACCCCCAAGACCAACCACCAGATGATTGTAAGGACCAGCCATGGTTTGAATTTTCAAAATCCCAATCCCAACCCATAGGGAGAACAGTCATACCAGAACTAGAATTGTAATCTACTGCATCAGAAATTGTCCCAGACATGTTCCAATCTGTTGCAGAAGACCACGTCATGCCTTCAGAAACCGGATTGATATGGGGTTTCAAGGTCAAATCCAAATCTGTTGCGGCCTCATCAGCCGGAACTTCTAGTTGCAACACATTTGAGGTCCCATTTGGATAAAATGTTACGGGAATTGTTGTCTCCAAATTTACCGGAGTATGTACTACTGCGGGCAAATCCTCAAGTTCAGATGGAGGATCAATAAATGAAACAAGAGGAGAACCCAAAAGAAGTAGCACTAACATGGATGGCAGAAACAGGCGGCCGAGACTACGCTCCATATCATGTACGGAGTACATGGGGGGTTTGTCAATTATTCGGCCTAATGAGATGCCTTTGAATCATCATAAATTTAGGCAAATCATATGCTCCCCCTACCCCCCCGGCGGTTTGAGCATCATGGATGAGGTAGAGGCAGCGAAACAGGCAGCGGGCATTGCCGCATGTGATTTCGTTACCGATGGAATGGACATCGGTCTTGGAACGGGTTCTACAGTTCGTCACACAGTAATTGAACTTGGGCGAAGAATGAATGATGAAGGATTGAACATCCGAGGAGTTCCTACGAGTATTGAAACAGAGCAATTAGCCAGAAAATTAGGCATTCCCCTGATTTCTTGGGATGAGGTCGGGAGGTTGGCTGTGACTATTGATGGCGCTGATGAATTCGATTCTGAATATCATTTGATCAAAGGAGGAGGAGGAGCCCTTACTCGGGAAAAAATTGTAGCACAGGTTTCAGATGCTATGGTCGTTGTTACCGACCCTCGCAAAGATGTAGGTACTCTTGGAGAATTCCCACTTCCAGTAGAGGTTATTCAATTTGGTTGGGAAGTCACTCTTAGACACCTCCAAGAAATCTGCCCGGGCACTGTATCAAGGAGAGGTAGTGCAGAACCATTTGTAACAGATAATGGCAACTATATCATTGACTGTAACTTTGGAGCAACAATCACTGACCCTGTAAAACTTGAGTCTCAAATACAAGGAATTGCAGGAGTTGTTGAAGTGGGGTTATTCACTCACATGGCTGATGCCATTGTTATTGGCTCTCCTCAAGGAATAGAAGTCAGAGTCAAAGCCAACGGCAGGCTTGCTTGAACCACTTCACCCGCTTTGGTCAAATAGGGGGGGCACTCCCGCGGAAGTGGGCCTTTAGCTTAGTCAGGTAGAGCGACGGACTCTTAATCCGTCGGCCGCGGGTTCGAACCCCGTAAGGCCCGCCTACTCACATCTAGTGAAGTATGTTTTAGCACACCCATTGTGATTATAGAGGGGTGCTTTGTCCCGAGGCTGGGTCTGTAGCTTAGTCAGGTAGAGCACCGGGCTTTTAACCCGGGGGTCGCGGGTTCGAACCCCGTCAGTCCCGCTGTTTTGCTAACTAAGTATCTTGTATTAGTTATCACGAGATTATGTTAGTCCCTAGCTCGCCACGCATTGCACCTATAGCATCACCAGGTTTGCATAAAATCACCTTCATCCCCGGCCTAGATTCCTTGGCAAAAAGCATTGCCTCAACTTTAGGGCCCATACTCCCAACTGGGAACTGTCCATCGGCAAGATGGCGCTTTGCATTTTCAACACTAAGTTGGGGGATTTTGCTCTCATCATCTTCGCCAAAGTTGAGCATAATTGAATCAACCGCTGTGGAAATAAATAGATAATCTGCTTTGAGTGAAGTGGCTAACAAAGAACTCACCCTATCTTTGTCAATTACAGCTTCAACTCCTTTGATTCCACCTTTTTCAGCAACCACTGGAATTCCCCCTCCACCCCCACAAAGAACTACTGCCCCGGCTGAAAGAAGTGCTTCAATTGCGTCAGAATCAATGATGGAAATTGGCATAGGGGAAGCGACTACTCTGCGAGGACCTGTGTCCCTGTTAGTAACGCCAATAGACCATGATTTAGGGACAGCATCCAAATCATCTATGACGGGCCCAATGGGTTTGGTAGGCTGAGAAAATGCAGGATCTAATGCTGAAACCTCAACCCTAGTCAGCAGAGTAGCAACTTGTTCATGCCTGCCTCTTCTCTGAAGTGTGTTGTCAAGGCGTGTTGCTATGTCATGCCCCAAGGTACCTTGTGTAGCTGCAACCCAATGGTCCAAACCATCTGGCATAGGAGCATCATCATTAGAAACCGCTCTTCTGTCATACAATGCTTCCTCCATCAACAACCTTTCACCTACTTGAGGCCCATTTCCATGAGTTAACACAACTCTCAAGCCGGCTTCTAACAAGTCAACAACATCTTCTAGAACTGAAAACATCACATTATCTGCAGCAGATTTAGCAACGCCTCCTGTGAGAGAGGGGTTAGACAGAGCATTTCCTCCCACGGCATAAACAGCCAACCTTTGGTGGCCTCTCTCAGGTACATCAGACATGGGGACAAGGAGCGGCAGGGACGCTCACGAATAGATGTATCCGGTAGTTGCGAGGGGGCTCGATTCAAATGTACGAAGCGAACCGCGAAGTACAGGGTGGCTCAGCGTGACCAAGGGAGTGTGGGTTAGTGATGTCCACAAAGGTGACCATGATGAGCAGAACGTTGAGTTGAAAGGATGGGTTCATCGTACTCGTGGTTCTAACAAAATTTGGTTTATTGTACTTCGAGATTCTACTGGAATTATCCAATGTGTCATCAAAAGAAGCGATGTCGGTGACGAGTGCTTTGAGGCTTTGAAATCTTCACTGATTGAGTCTAGTGTCATACTTTCAGGAATCGTAAATGTAGATCAGCGAGCACCGGGAGGCCACGAAGTAGTGGTTTCATCTGGTGAAGTAATAGGTGCTGTAAATCCTGAAAATCCATTCCCCATTACAGAATCTGCAATGGAAAGTGCTGATGGTGGAGAGACCGAGTTCCTTCTTGACAATCGCCACCTCTACCTCAGAACCAACAGAATGACTACTATGTTGAAAATACGTTCATCTGTTTTCGGAGCAATTCACTCATACTTCAGAGATTTAGATTTCATAGAATACCAAGCGCCGAATTTCGTTGCAGGAGCAGTAGAAGGTGGTAGCACCTTGTTTGAAGTCCCATATTTCCCTAACGAAAAGAACCCTGATAGGAAAGCATACCTAACTCAATCTTGGCAACTCTATGCTGAAGCAGCGATGCCTGCTCTAGAGAGACTTTACACAATCGCACCCTCTTTCCGCGCTGAAAAAAGCCGTACTAGGCGACATCTCACTGAATTCTGGCATGCTGAGATGGAAATTGCATGGGGGGGTAATTCTGATGTAATGAATCACGGTGAAGCATTAGTCAGACATATTTCCTCAACCCTGCTTGACGAGAGAAGTGATGAACTAGAGACTCTAGGCAGAGATCTTGATTTGGTTGCTAGATATGCAGACAACCCCTACCCTAGAATGAGATATGATGAAGCAGTTGAAACATTACAAGGAATGGGTGTTGACATTGAATGGGGTCAAGACCTTGACTATTCAAAGGAAAAGATTCTAACTCAAGATTTTGAAGTTCCAAACTTCCTAACCCACTATCCTAGAATCGCTAAACCATTCTACCACAGACCTGACCCTGACGATCCAAAATATGTGCTCTGCCATGATCTACTTGCACCAGAAGGATACGGTGAAATCATTGGTGGCGGCGAGCGCACATGGACTGAAAAGGAGATTCTAGAAAGAATTGATGAAGAAGGTACGCCACACGAACCCTACGAATTCTACATCGATGTACGTCGCTTTGGAGGAGTGCCCCATGGTGGGTTTGGATTGGGAGTAGACCGAGTATGCTCCTGGCTTGCTGGAGCGGACCATATTCGTGAAGTGATACCATTCCCTCGTGATTCTAGACGAGTAACGCCTTGAATGTATTTCACATTAGTGGAGAATCAAAACCCTCATCCAATGGGTCAGGTAAAACTGACTCGCTAGACTGGGAAGATGATTTTCTTACCACATTAGATTTACTAGAGGCCATTTCATTAGATGCAGAGCCTTCATCAGGGGATGACAGAATAACCATGACAAAAATTCCAATGAATAGTATTAGAAGAATGGCAAATGACTCTTGTGATATCCCTCCACCCTCTCTAGTTTTGATAGCAACAACAACCAACATCAGTAGTGCGACCAACAACGCGGGAGTAAGTCGGCGCCACTTCATCATTGATTCCATACGCCGGCCACTTGATGAACCCAACCCATGTCCGAACAGCATGGACTTCAAGATTGATACTGCCCGAAAGAAGGCCACGGGAGCCTGTACTGGTTGGTTAATGACCTCTGTAGCATCTTGGGGAGAGACAAAAGAAGACGCATTTGATCAATGCCTAGTCGAATTAGGGTTAGGTGACTCTCGCCTAATTCGTATGGAAGGTGCGATGCTACCTATGGGATTTGAGCCAACACAACCTGAAAATCTAGCAATGGGTTCACTTGTAGAATGCCATATTGCAGAATCATTCACTTATGATGGAGGTACTGCATCCGCTGGAGTTGCTTGGGCTCAATGCGTCACACCAGAAGGTGATGAATGTGCGATTGTAGCAACAATTGCAAGCGGAGTTTCCTATGAAGAAACTGAGCTTCTTCTCAAGCGAACTCTAAAGCAAAAACTTGCATCCCGAGATTTAGAGGTCGTCAAACATCAAATTGCTGTCGATGAAGTAACTGCAGCAGATGAACACCATGGCTGCGCAATTGCAGCACTGATACTACCTGAAACACTCAATATGCAAAGTGGAGGCGTTGGAAGAGTAAGGGGTGGCTTGACTAGAAGTGCTGATGGATTTAACTCCGGCAAAGGAACTAACCGTCAAGCAACAACAACAAAATCTGGCGATTTTAGTTTCTAATCAAGAGGGCGACACATGGATTCGCAACAGCGAGAATTTCTCGTTATCCGTTGTACTGAATGTGAACGACACTTTGGTTCCCTATCTTCAATAACAAAATTTACATGTCCTAGTTGTGGAAATGTAGGGGAACATCCCATTGTAGATCGTGCAAAAGATGATGCTGATTTATCACAAAGAGTTGCCCTAGCAAATGTACCGCCCGAGTTGCGAGCCAATTTAGAGAAACAATTGAGTGGAAGGGAAAAATTCCAAGATTACGATGATGAACTGCCCTCTGCTCGCAACCTGCTAAAAATAATCAGTAACCTCATAGATGAAGATGGAATTATCACATTAGATAAGTTAGACGCTGAATTATCTCGCCGAGCTATCGAATCACCTAATGCCGAGGAACTGATTGACATGGCTGAATCTCAAGGCCTACTGATGCGCCAGACTCATGGCGGATGGCTGTGGCTTGGATAAACAAGTTCTTGAAAGAAGGTTAGGTCGAAGCGCTGTTGGGGCCCGTGGGTTAGCCTGGCCTATGCTTGGGCGTTTGGGACGCTTAGACTCCGGTTCAAATCCGGACGGGCCCACTTGACATCACTAGTTTAGGCGGCGTTGCACTTCTAATTGATCTAGCCGATAGGTTACTGCTAGAAATCCAAGCGCTGCAATAAGCATCCAAACCATATCTGGTTGGACGATTATCAAAGCCGGCATTGACAATAATAGAAGCAACGAGGTGAACCAAGTAGCAGATACTGCTAATCGACTTGAAATTGGAGTCTTACCAATACCTCGAACATACCAATTCCAACCTCTTTTCCATAGGCCTGAAAAAAGTAAAAGAGAAATCCTAGGAAGAAACTTAGGAACTCTTATTCCTGATTTTTCATTTCTATAGACTGAACGCACAGGGACTGATTCGAATGGTATTGAATCTGCACCAACATTAATCATCCACCAATTGGGATAGCCATAACCTTGCCACTTTTCTATCCAATCCCATTCCCTTAGTGCCGCAACTGAAACAGCAGTATAACCGCACTGAGGGTCGCTAACTTTTCTGCCAGACGCAAGAGTTGTTAATTTTCCAAGTAACCAAGAACCTACTCTTCGATTAGCAGGCATATTACCCAAACCACCTGAATGAGCCCAACGATTGCCTTTGACAAAAGGAACTCTAGAAAGTGGTTCAATTAATGTATCAATATCTTCGGGATCCATCTGACCATCGCCTGCCATCACTAATGCGGCCCAATCTCCTGATGGCACCAAATTCTCATCTATTTGAGAAATTACTTCCCTGTAACCTCTAGCAATGGCTCCTCCAACACCTGTTCTTTCCGTTGAAACTAATATCCCTTGTTTAGGTAGTACTGAATTTGCTATTTCTGCTGTATTGTCTTTTGAGCCATCATCTATCACGACAATAAGGTCGACCCACTTGGGAATTGAAGTTATAGCGCCCTCAATGTGGCCTTCCTCATTATGCGCTGGCATCACTATTGCTACCCTCCAATTGCCGCGCATCAAATATGCGGCGGCGTATGCAGTCTTTCAACAAGTTCCAGCACTTATCTCCTCTACAGACCGAATCATTAACGCTGAATGAGTTTCAGCCGCGGCTGATAAGATGCGTTTGGTATTCGTTGCCCGCGAACAATCACTTCGTCTAGGCTCGGCAGTATGTAGAGGTTCAGACTTCGCTGAAGAGGTAATTGTCATCTCATTAGATGATGATGAGGTACAACGCCAACTAGTCGAAGAAGCGGGTGGTATTTTTGTTGTACATGAAGGCCCAGCACACGCACCAGAGTTGGCTCGGACATTAGTTAATCTAGAACTTGAAGAATCAGCCAATACAATAGCTATTGGATTAGATAAACATTGGAAATTAAAGGATTTACCGATGCACATCGCCTTGGCTAGAAGCCGCCACGACATCTACATTGCATTCAAACACCGCTCCGCTAATGAAAGAACTCAGGAAATATTAGAAAATGAAAAGGCCATAACAATTGCTTCCTATTCCTATGAAAATGCAGCCATATCTGTATGTGCCTTCACCCCTGCTGGACTAGAAGCACTTTCACAAGCGAAGAACAGTGACCGCCCAGCCGACCTATCAAGAGAATTAGCAGTTAGAATTATCGAATTAGATGCACCACCTAATCAGGAACAAAGAGAATCATTGACCAGTGCATCTCGATTTGCACAACTATTCTACTGGATGTTAGAATCAAAACACCCACTGATAGTACTTGGAATCCCTGGAATCATCTTTTTTGCAGTGGGATACAAAATGGCTGCTGCACTCATAGACATTGGGGGACCGCACGATACAGTTAGCATTGGAGTTGCTATGGCTGCTTTTGCGGTGACTTTCATTGGCGTATTTTCACTAGTTTCAGGATTAGTGCTGTATATTATGGGAAAACAGATAGATAAAGTTCAACTTGAATTCCAATAATTAAGCCAAACGTATTGTTTCTAGATTTAACGGTGAAACTGTTCGGACTCGATATGCCTCACGTAGCGCCTGCCTAAACTGGCTTGAGGTTTTTTTATCACCATGGTGGACTACAATGAATTTTGGTTTAGGATTCATCTGATTGACATATTCCATTAGTTGACGGCGATCTGAATGGCCGCTCATCCCATCAATAATAACCATGTCACATTCAACTCTAACCATATCAGTACCACGACCTCCGTCACTAATTGGTACATCTTTGAAGCCATCACGAAGACGTCTTCCGAGTGTGCCTTCAGCTTGATAACCAACAAAGCAAAGAGTGTTGAGACTATCTCCAGCCCAATGCTTGAAGTAATCAATTATAGGGCCACCTGACATCATTCCACTAGTAGCTAAAACAATACATGAACCAGGATTTAGTAAAATTGATTCTCTTTGCTCTCTGCTTTCCACCTTACGGAACCAACGAGAGGCAAATGGATTATCTTCATCCTTCAAAACTGATTGACGTAATTCTTGATTCAGATAATCTGGGTGCATAGTATGAATGGCAGTGGACTCTTGAATCATGCCATCTAGCCAAACAGTCACGGGTTCGCATTCTCCTGATTTAAACAATTGATCAATAGCTAACATCAATTCTTGACTTCTTCCAATGGCAAACACTGGACAGAACACTTTCCCACCCCTAGAAAGAACTCGTTTAAACACATCATGTAATTCCTGTGTAGCCTCTAATCTAGATGGCTGGAATGATTTAGGCCCACCATATGTTGATTCAACCACCAATGTTTCAACCCGCGGAAATCTTACAGTTGCAGCATCAAAAAGCCAAGATTTTTCATATTTTATATCCCCACTAATTACAATATTGTGTAATCCATCTCCAATATGCATGTGTACTGATGAAGAACCCAGGATATGTCCAGCATTGTACAAAGTCATCTTGATATCGGGAGATATATCAGTTGTCTGATTCCAATCAACATCAACCACATGCAGCATCATTTCCTGAACATCCTCAAGAGTGTAAGGTGGCCTCCTTCCTTCTGATTGCGCCACCTTGATGAAATCCATTTGTAACATGACCATTAAATCTCTAGTTGGAGGGGTACAATATACTGGCCCACGGTATCCATATTTGTATAATACAGGTAACATGCCAATGTGATCTAAGTGTGCGTGAGTTATTACTACTGCATCTATTTTTTCAAGTGGTAATAATTCTGGAGCTGAAAAATAAGGCATTGAATCTTCTTCCCTACCTGGTTTTGCACCGCAATCAACTATCACTCTACTTTCATTTGTTGTAATTAGGTGCATAGCCCTACCAATTTCACCATATGCACCCAATCCAGTAAGTCTAACCCAAGACTCACCTGGTCTCTTTGGACGATATATGTTAGTGCCGAATCTTCTGAGAGCCTTCTTTCTATCAACTGCATTTGCAAGTCTGAAATAACGTACATCATTTGCAGTACTACTCTGCATTCTTGATGCTCTAATGATCTTCACTTGCCAACCAATTTCATCCCTCAATTCCTTAAGATGAACTCCTCTTTTGCCTACACCCAATGCTGGGTCTTTGCACTCAATTGTACACTCACCTATTGCTGGATCGAACCATATGTTGAGTACCAAAGCTTCTGACGGTATGATGTCATTGATTACTTCCTTAGCCTCTTTAGTATCCATCAATATTGATTCATCAGGCCTAATGATGATTCTCCTCTTGACGGTTTTTGCCATTTCACCAACAAGTGAGTTAGTAAAAGCATCTGGATTTTTTGTGATTATTGCTATACTTGCTGCCTCTAAATCTATTTCAAAATCAGCCCCTGAGGGAATCATTTTTGTTATCTTATCTTTTATTTCTTTGAAGTTTAGTCTCATTATTGACACCTCTAATTTCATTTCTCCCGAAGTCAACTACCTCCATCAAAAGAGGAAAAATGGCAGTAAAACTGCCGGGAATATGATTATCTCAAAGAGAATTCAATAGTTTCTGTAATTCTGCATCAGATAGAAGTTTGAATCCTTCTTCTCTAGTAATAACACAGAGATCCATACCATTACCAGAAGCGGCATCACGTTGTGCAGAAGCAAGAAGGGCTTTAGCCGCAACTTGAAGGGCTTGCTTTTCGGACATCCCATCTGTATATTGATCTTCCAAAACTCCGTACATGTACGGGGAACCTGAACCAGTAGCACAGTAGGAATCAGCAATAGAACCGCCAGCAGAATCAATTGAATACACATGACTTCCATCAGCGTCAACTCCAGCAATTAGTAACTGAACCCAATATGGCCTTCCACCCAAGATATTTGCAGTCAGGGTAGATGCTGCTTCGACTTTCATCTGACCCCCGCGTTTCATCTCGAAAATTGCTATTTCAGCCGCTAAAACTCGAGAAAGGACTTGGGCGTGGCCTACTAATCCAGCCGTTGTCAAAGCAATGTTATTGGCGATTGAAAACAACTTCTGAACATTCTTATTTGCCACGAAGTGACCCATTGTAGCACGGTGATCTGCTCCGACAACTACGCCGCCGTCAAAGCAAATACCAAGTGTGCTAGTTCCCGTCTTCAATGCTTGCATCTCTGATTCCATATCACTCCCTCCGGTCCGCCGTCTTTGAACATTCGCACGAAGCAGGAACCCGCTTCGGCTAATTCATTGGAAATGCCAACCCCTTATGAACCCGACGAAAATAGAAAATAAAAAAACATGGAAAAGTACACATTATTACTTCAATAAAATGCAATTGGTTATTGAGGGCCGACTCTACCGACCGTTTGAGAAGATGAGTGATAGTGACGGCAATGGACCTCGCTGGATTGAAATCCCCAGCAGCCATGATAGCGATATGCCACAACCCGAACCAGGACAACTGTACCACGACTTGGGCTCATTATATCCTGATGCACCTGTACCAAAATCAGAGAATGAACTAGTAATCAGAAGAGCTGTCCTCCATGATGTTACTGGCCTAGAAAAACTACTAAATTGGCTATCAGATGGCGAAATCGCCATAGTAGAACTAGGCAAGATACTTGATCGTGGATTTGAGTTTGAAACAGCAATAGAACAAATCTCAGGTTTCATAGTAGGAGACATGGGTGGCTCTTTGGTCCAACTTGGAGAAGATCGCCTACTCCTTCTACCATCAGGAGTTTCTGGGGTTGCAGGACTTGAAAAAGAAGCCTTTGAGGGCCACTCTTGAGGTGCTTCAATGGAAAGCGATGTTGATTTCCCATGCCCCACATGCCATAATGAAGGCAGTCTGAAAATGCTATCTCTATCTTCTGAAATACCCTATTTTGGAGAACATACTCAAATTACATTAAGTTGTGAAAATTGTGGAATGAGGCAGACTGATTACATCCCTGCTGAAGAGCGTGGAGCACTCTCATTCACACTATCTATAGAAAAACCAGAGCACCTAAATGCACGTGTAGTCAGGGGCTCTTCAGGCACTGTCAGAATCCCTGAATTGGATCTTGAGATAGCCCCCGGTAGCCAAGCTTCGGGTTATGTGACAAATGTAGAAGGAGTCATAGTTCGATTCGTAGACATCATTAGAATGATGATGAGACAGATGACTGCAGATATTAAAGCAGAAGATGATGCAGAAGATGCAGAAAATAGATTGAAATTATTACTGCAAATTGAATTAGCATTATTGGCATTAAACAATGGCGAGATTTTTGGAGAGATGTCATTGGAGATTCTAGACCCCAAGGGACACAGTATTATTGGACACGATGATGCATTGAAGAGAGATCTAAGTCCTGAAGAAGCAAACGAACTGGATTCAGGACCATCCTCACTGATTATGAGTTCTGACGAACTTCCTGATGAATAGAATTCAAGACCTTGCGTCCGAAGCAAGAAATTCTTCTACCAAATGAGAAGTTTGGTCTCTCATTTCATTGAGATTGTTTAGATAAGTTGCTGCTTTATCGATACATAGTTGCTTCATCTGCCCAGTAAGGATTTCCCCACTACGGTAACCTGATTCTACTTCGGCAAGAGCGGAATCATCTTCCTCAAAGAAATACTTGAGGTATTGGAAAGCCACATCAACATCAGGATCACCTCCCAATCTACGATGCTCCTCTAGAGAAGGTTGACCACCCGAGAAAGATGACTTGACCTTCTTCTCCATAGCAGAAATGTCTTCAGTTAAGAAAATCGTAGTTTCTGGCCTGCTACTTGACATTTTGTCACCTGTCATGCCAACAGCAAACTGATGGTATGTACTAGATGGCTGAAGTAATCCGTGGCCACCCATTTCCCTCTCCAATTTAAGTAAAGCAGGACGGATTAGGTCTCTATCTCGCCCTGTTGCAGATGGGACCTCAATTGAGCCATGTTTAGGATTAGCTCGGAAGTCACTGAAACCGATATTTTTCAAGATTGCTGTCAATTTTTCAAATACGGAGTTCCTTCTATCTCTGTCAATTCTACCATCAATTCCAATTCCTAGTGCATGAGAGTTCTCATCTTGTAATGAAAGGCCGATTACTAAACCACCTGACTTCCTTTTACTGATGTTAAACCAGTTAGTCTTTGATGCAATTCCTCGAGTAAGTCGAAGATGAGGATCTTGGTCGACCCCAACGGGGACTACTATGGGCCTCAATCCCCCATACTCTTCCAATTGAGGGTGTAAAATATCACCTGCTTGAACTAATGGGGCTTGGACATGTGCTAAGTTTGTATCACCAGCAAACCCATAAATTGCTTCAAACTCTGTCAAGTTAGTTCTCTTACCTAACATGAAACCTAATCTTTGAACCACGGGTCTTGAAGATTGAAAATATACCTGTGTATTTTCGACATCGAGGCCTAAAGCAGCATAATTTGCAACATATTCACCTAAAGCGATCCTACGGCATTCATCCAGTGACACGCCACGAGTAGCCAACGCCTCTAAATCTGCGACTGCTATGCTAACATCAGCACCCTGTTCTTGAAACCACTTTATTTGATCAACTACCATTTTGTGACCTAAATGCATACGACCAGAAGGCATCAATCCGGTCAATACGCCAAATGGTTTGCTACTTGAGTGAGCATCCAAGATAAGATTGAGGTCACGATGGGCAAAAATGATGCCACGGCGATGTAACATGTGTGGGTTTGGTAGTAATGAGTAGTCTATCGATTCCAACCCGAACTGATCAATTATTCTGGCATAGTCTGTCGACTGATTTGATGACCATGGGTCAATCGCTATTCCGCCTGCCATCTGCTCCCCGAAGCACACTCGGATGCATACAGGGCATGAATGCTACGGCTGTAATAGGCTGAAGGTGCTGATTGTTGAAACCCAATATACCTCCCACCCCTCCTCGAGTACATGGCAAGGATATTCGCCTTTGGTGCCGGTTTGGTTGGCTCTTACATTTGCGACCAATTAGGAAGGCAAGGTCACGAAGTGACCGCTGTTGCACTCGGCCACTCAAATGTTCCAATTTTAGAAGAGGTTCGAAATAATCTTCACTTTGAAATTATAGAAATGGATGCTTTTGAATACCTTAATTCCAACGATCTAAATCAATATGATTTGATTTTGAATCTTCTACCTGGGAGGATTGGTAACTCCATAAGAGCTGATTTGCTTACTTGTGGATTAAATGTGTGCGATCTGGCATTTTCTGATAAATCACCTGAAAATCTATCTGAATTGGCTGATATTAATGGCGCATCCATGTTACATGATTGCGGCATTGCTCCAGGGGTATCCAATATGGTAGTTGCACATGAGCAAATAGGGAATCAGCCGCTCAAATCCATCAGAATAAGGGTTGGAGGTAATCCCATTGAGCCCGATAATGAATGGAGTTACTGTGCCCCATTCTCCCCTACAGATGTTATCGAAGAATATACTCGACCTGCTAGAATCAGGCAAGATGGCATTGAGATTGAAGTTCCAGCAATAACTGATAGGCACTCTCTCATGGCTGGAGAACACGGTGAGATGGAGGCATTTCTCACAGATGGGCTAAGATCCCTACTTGAGAATCCAGCAATCACCTCGCAATCTCTCTCTGAATATACTGTGCGATGGCCAGGTCATATTGACAAATTTCTACTATTGAGGGAAAATGGAGAGATTGACGAGGAGGCCTTGGTAGAAGCTTGGAGATACAAGGTGAATAGAACAGAATTCACATTCATGGATATCACAATAGAAAAACAGGATGGAAAAAAGATAATCTGGACATTTGACATACCTGGCATTGATGTAGAAGATGGACGATTATGGCCCTCAATGGCTGTAGCCACAGGTATTCCATTCATTGTTGGATGTGAAGCGATGCTAGATGGTAGAATTACAGGAATACAGTCACCTGATCAATACTATTCCGATCTTCAAGAAATAGTTGAGCGATTGAAAGATTCAGGGGCTACAATCAGCATAGAAGAAATCGAATGATGATTACTCCTCTCCAAACTTAATTTCATCTAGTGAATCGAATACTGATACCATTTGTTGGGCGCGCCGGTCATTTTTGACTAACCAAATAATTGCAACAGGTGCAACCAATGCTAGTAAAACTGCAACAGTAGGCAAAAACCAACTGAAGCCTTCTACTTCTCTAGGCTCGACTAACCAGGTGAATCGCATTGGCGAATCATCCCATCTACGTGACCAATCAAACAAGTCACTAGTATGATGCCCTGCTACAGTTATTGCCAAACTATGGCCATTGAAAAGAGGAGATGGTGCCTGCTCAAGGTTGAGCGAACTAGAGCGGTCAAAAATTACACTTACCCTATGATTAGGTGCTAAGGTCAGGAAAAGTGAATCGCCTTTCTGGCTCCAACCTTCCTTTAGATGCGGCTCTTCTACTCCTAATTGAGATAGGTTGCCCGACTCATCATGTACTGAGATCACATTTGCCCCCATAGAAATGAATTGAGATGTAACTGGAACCGACCACCATGAACTTGTAGTTGGAATGAACTCAACATCCCAAATCCCAGAACCATTGTCAATGACTGAAAAATTGCCATAACTTCCCTGATATGAATGATACTCACCCCATGTAGTGAACCATGCAGTAGACGCCTCTATAGAATTAATCAAATCACTATCAGGCCTCACTATAACATCGTGATCACGTGCCCTCCAATAGAAATTAACAAGTTCCTCTCCACTTGTAACAGCATCTTCAAATTCTTCTTTTGAACCTACATTCTTCTCCAATGAACCACCATTATATTGTATAACTGAAAGGGAATCGCTTGAATCTATAATTTCATCATCATCATATGAGTCAATTAATTTGAAACCTGAATCACTTATTGCAATCGCATCATTGGCATCAAGTTCTCCTGTAGGTATTCCAAAAGAAAGTGGCTCTGCACCCCAATTA
>DASCSU010000021.1:0-17963 GCA_034399495.1 Candidatus Thalassarchaeaceae archaeon | reverse complement strand
ATCTACTTGGACTCTGATTGAAGAAGGCCTACCCCCTGATTCTGCTAAGATGTTATGTTGGCCTTTAGTTGTAGGAATAAATGTATGATTTATTGCATCTATCGATACGTCGCCAGAAGCTCCATCTACAGACCAGTTGAAGGTAGCATCTTCGATGATGTTTCCATCGAGATCAGTTGCTATTGGATTTAGTACAAGAACATCGCCAGTAAGTATTGTAGAATCGTGTCCTTCAATTTCCACTAGTGAGATAGCCCCTACCCTTACCTCTATTGTAACTTCATCTGACATCTTGCTGTTGCCATTTTCAGGACCATTATATTCGGCATGGATTGTCCAATTACCCACTAAGGTTCCATCAAAAGTAGTTTGATGACTTTCATTATTTGACAGCCATGATATTGCCTGAGGTGCTAGCGTGGTCCACTGACCATCTACATGCCAAAGGTTACCTCGAATATCTGAAATAGCCATTGATAAATCAAGACTTTCATCAGATGTGATAATGCTTCTATCCTTTTGAATAATTAGCTCAACACCAACTCCTCTGCTCACATTAACATCCCATGATGCTGAGAATCCAGCAGCATTGACTGAGATAGTCTGATTGCCTGTAGGTCCAGGTGTCCAAATTGCTGGTTGACCTCCAACTGCATGAATTGACGAACCCTCGGGAACGGTCCATTGCCCGCTAGGTACGAACATATTGCCAGAATTGCCATGTAAATCATATTCAATGACTTGTAATTCAACAACTCCATCAGCAGTCAAGTTTACTTTGTTTCCAATTAAATCAATATTTTGAGTATCCCCCATTGTGACAATGACTTCTACTGAAGAAACTACATTTCCGGCACAGGCCCAAACGGTATGGTTCCCAATCGAAGTAGGATAGTAGATTGCATCCCCGCCGCCTTGGGGATTAATACTACCATCACTCACACTCCAATCAGGAGTGCCTCCAAGTGTGTCTCCATTAGAATTTTTTAGAGTGGCAGTGAAAATACGACTTTGATCAGCAGGCAAAGTTACTGGGCCTGGCGGCAATATTTCAATAGAATCGGTGTTACTTGGCCCACCACAAGGGGGTGTGATATCTTTCTCCTCTGTATGGTAATTTACAGCATTTGAATTTGTTAGATAATTAGGTGCAAATGTGGTAGAAAATAGAAAGATTAGAGCAAGCAAAAGCGTAGTGTTTAGCCTCTTCATAATCATCCCGTCCTATGCCATTGTCCTGCTTCATCAATATCCCAGCGTGAAGGATTGCCCTCTCCATCAAGGTACCACCCCGACTCGCCTTGATTAGTGCCAGACATCGCCTTCATTATGCCCTGATCTCTGATGTCCCCCTTCTTCAGTTCTTCATCTTCCTTAGTGGGGGCATCAATCCCTTGGGTCTCTTCAGTAGCTTCAGTTTCCGTACTAAGTTCTAAGGCGACATTTTCATCACTTTCCTGTTGGCTTACTTCAGGTTCGTTAGTGACTTCTTTTTCTTCAGGTTCTTGAGTGGCATCAATACCTTCAGGATTTCTTACTGATTGGTCATAAATTTGCTCGTATGCTGCAATTTGCCCGTCATCCCATCCTTGGTTTCTTCCCCATTCCCAAACTTGTTCTGTTGTCCATGGTGCTTCATCGAGTTGTCCTTCAGCGTTCGTTTGAACCTCTGATGTACTGTTAGACCATTCTTCTTGAGGTTTTGAGGTGGCTTGTTGAATTTCACCTTCTTCTTGTTTAGGCTGAGGGGAAACTTGCTCAGCATTTTGCATTTGCATCCTTCCATAATTTGCTTGTTGAGCGACAGGCGATGTCATCTGAGCTTGACTGTAGCCGGCCCAACTAGCATGACCTAGTTGTGGGAACTTTTGGTTGAATGCTTTAAGGGCAGCAGCTCTAGCCTTTTTTGATGGTTTGTAGCCTGCCATGGGGTCTAATTTCGAAACCTTTTCCTCTTCGGATTTCTTAGCGCCAAAATGATGTTCTAGTGCCTCACGTTCTTGCCGGCCACGTCTTTTCAGTAGTAAGAGAAGCAGTGTGAACATTAGGACAACGCCAGCAATTGCTGCCCACAATGAAGTAGCGAGACTTGAGTCGCCGAATGCTCTAAGCGGATCTGCTGAAACGTCGATAAATGCCTCACCTTGAGCAGTACCATAATTTGCCTCAATGCGTTGTTGTGAGCCGGAATTTTCAGTTACCATTTGCCAGAAGTTGCCTGTAGAGTGTCCAAAATCTCCTGCTGAACTATGAAGCGTGACATCATCAGGATTAATCTCAATTTTGTTGCCTCCAAAATCAAAAGCAACGACTTCTACATCTACAATCTCGCCTGTTTTGACATTCTGCCTTGCGATATTTATTTCGAGATTAACTACTTCCCCAGATTGGACAACAACTGTAATTTCACTATCCGCTAGCCCTGAGTGGAATAGTAAGGTATGACTTCCTGCACGGATACCTCGTAGAAGATATTCTCCCGCTCTTGAGCCGTTGGTTAATTGGATGCTATTTGGTGGTATGGTCCAAATTACATCTGTCCCGAAATCGTTACCATCAAGATCAGTTGCATTTACTTGGATTTCTGTGATATTACCACTTTCAATTACCACTCCATTTGTTTGTAAAGACCTCAAGGTGTGTGCGATTCCAGGCACGACGTCAATTCCGAGTGATGCGAAAACTCCAGCCGCTTCGACATCAATTTCATGGTGGCCTGCAATTACAGGGTACCAAACACCATCATTACCCCTCATATCACCAGTGCGATCAAACTGATCTCCATGGAATTCAAATGTCCAATTAAGTTGAATATTGAATAATTGGTTGTTATCTTCATCGAAAAATAGGGGTGCGAAATCATGCCAACCATCTGCTGAAACCAACCCTCCATCTCCTTGAAGTTCAATTATTGCGAGTGACCCAGCCACCACTTCTAGTGTCAATGTGGTTGAGAAATTGGAGTGTTCTGCTATAATAGTCCAGTTTCCTACGAGGTTGCCCGAAAATTGAGCCTCATTTCCTGATTGTGTTAGCCAAGGCGCAGCTTCTGGTTCCATGGTAAGCCATGTGCCGTTAACCGACCATCGATTTCCTTTGGAATCTTCAGCCATCAGTTGAAGGGGTAGTGTGGCATCAGCACTGATAATTTCAGTATCAGAATTAATGAGTAAGCGGTCTATTGAACCATGTACTACACTAATTGTAGTGTTTGCCCATTGCCCTTCTATATGCACTCCAACGTTCCAATCACCTTCTCGTCGAGGAAGCCATTCCACTCCTTCTGGAGTCATTCTGAAATTTCCATCTTCGGCAGTCCAGTTGGATAATGGAATTCTAACAGGGACTATGTTTCCTCGTATGTCGTGCCAATTAACGATGAGAAGTACTGGTTGATCTGCCGCTTGGGAACTGTTGGGCGCCACTAATTCAATTGAGGATAGTTCGCCAGGGGTCACTTCAATGTAGGTATGTCCACTTGCTCCGCTAGTGCTGGTTGCATTAACTCTCCAACTACCTACTAAATCTCCTGTGAAAATACCAACTCCATCAATGAAACCATTTTCGGTTTCCCAAGATACTGCACCTGCTGCCCCATTGGGGAGAGGATTGCCAAGTCTGTCGGAAACAGTATACACGAGTGCTACTTGTTCACCAGAGGCTACAGAAAGATTCGGTTGAATTGAGATGATACTGGCTGAACCTGCAGATACATCAACATCTGTGGTGGCAAACAGTGACTGCCACATAACTGTCACAGTATCTAGGCCAACGGTGGTTGGTTGGTAAAATCCCGTTTCGTTAATCGTGCCATAATCAGCATACCAAGTGAGAGCCGCGTTGTTCACCTCATTACCATTAGAATCGGTAAATGTCCAATTGAATTGGAATGAATCATCGATTGTCATTGCCACATTCTTTGATTCCAAATCAAGAGCCACTGGGGTGCCAGCCACTACCTCAAGATTGAGTGAACCAGTAACTCCTCCAATTGTAGCATCGATCTGTGTAGTTCCAGATTCAAATGGAGTGAAACTTCCACCTGAATCTATTGAACCAGTGTTTGCAGACCATGTCACTGTACCGCTAGCAGTTTGTCCCAATCCATTTCTAGCCTGTGCTTCAAGTGATAATTGGTTATCTGCATCGATTTGATGGGGTGCTTTGGGATATACATCTACCCATTGAATGCTATTGCTAGGGGTGGAGGTTCCCCAACTATAGGTGACATTGAGATGTGGGCTCAAGGAAGAAATATTATTTTCACTTGAGTGGAATGAAGCCCAATCTTCTCCCCATGCAGGCCCTGTCAAGAGGATTGAAGCAGAATTGCTCATGCCTGTTCTGAATTGGTAATGCGATACTAGGAGTGCCTCTGTAACATCGATTTCAATCCATCCTTGATTGGTAATGGTTTTTTCATCCATCATATTTCCTGAATCTTGATTCCCTAGTGCACCACCTACTGACCAAGCATTCCAATGGGTTGAAGATGCATCCCAAGATTTGTCATAGCAAATCCAACTCCGTACAGTGGGCTGTCCACTAAGTTGTTTGACATACAATGCTAGTGTTGCTGATTGAATTGTAACATTGCTGTACATCCCTGCTTGATTTAGATTAATTCCAAAAAGGGTATTCCATCTGCTACTTGCATTTGCAGAATATCCGGTGCGCAATTCAATATCGTTTCCAAAAATCGCATCGGGATGAGCAGAACTCATCCATGTGTCTTGTATGCCTTGAGTAGAATTTCCAACCCAAAAGGAATTAGCAGCAGTTCCATTACCATTATCTGTGTAACTGTGATCGTTTTGTTGAGGTCCTGAGCCTGCTAAGAAATCAACATTGGTCTCTAAAATGTTAGTATTTTCAACGACTGGCGCCAAAGTATTCACCATGAGAATAGCGAAGAAAAGTGGAATCAATAGGTTGCGGGACATGGTGGGCCTTCACTGTGAGAACATACTTTGTTCATCAATTAATCCCTCATTTGGAAATAGAGGTGTCTCTATAGAGACACCTCCAAAGTTGAATTAGGTGGTTGTGAATTCTGACTAATCTTCCCAAACTTCCCAGTCATCCATTTCTGCAGAACGATACCACCAGACTCCTTCCTCATCTTCCCACCATTCGACACCATCTTCGTCAACAGTGATTTCTTGTTCAGAATCTTGAACATCCTCAGTATCAGGTGTATCTTGTTCATTATCAGTTTCTGCAACGGGTTCATCATATTCAGCATCAGGTTGTTCTTCGTAGAATGTCTCATCGTCATAATCTTCATCCCATGATTCATCGTAATCATCTGAACCAGAACGCTTTAGCAACACTACTAGCATTGAAATCATGCCCGCTACAATCAAGAACACAAAACCAGCGCCAACGTAGTATATGGTGCCACCTTCTTCAAAGAATCCAAATAAGGTCTGCTCAACCACTATCAGTTCAGAATCATACTTTTCTTCAGCGACAACAGTGATTTCAGATGTGCCGGCATCAACCATGTATATTTGCCACTCTGAAAACGATCTCTTTGTGGTTTGGTGAAATTCACCTCCGTGATAAACAACGGCTGTACCGGGTACAGGTATTTCATTGCTAAATGCATCGAATGCTCGAACACTAACTGTAATTGTGTCTTGTTGACTGACGGTCAAACCAGGTGTGATGGTCATCTCTAGAGTCTCAAGTGAAGAAGGCGAAACTACTACGCTCCAGACGCCTGAACGTCCGGTAGACACATGGGTGTACTCAAGGGTATAATTTCCAGTTGTTACTCCATGCCATGAGTATTTGCCGGTATCATCTTCTACGGTAAAATCAGTTGAAGGGCTGCCTATCCAACTTACTTCTATTGGGAAGATATTGCCATCAGAATCAGCTGCAGTAATCTCAATTGAGATTGTAGCACCAGCAGTTAGGGCGTCTGCTGATGATTCATGATAGAGTATAGCAGGGACGCCATGGGTGACTACAATTTCAACAACTGCTTGGTATGCGCCCGAGATTGAACAAATTCGCCAACGCCCCTCATCTGAAGCCTCCCAAACAAAATTGTTATCCTGAAGGGTTGTAGTTAATTCGTTACCCCAATCAATACAAGCGGAAGGTTGTGGTGTGATTTCAGCATCCCAAATGAACCAGCGCAACATATCTGTATCAAGCATGTTAGCATTTTGATCTCGAGTGACAGGACTGAGAGAAACCGTGTCGTCCGCAGTGATTTGACTTCCGTGGCCTGATAGAGTGATGCTTGCGAGTGGTCCCGCTTCGACACTAAAGGTGATAGAATCACTCATCACGATTTGCCCATGTAGATAGGTTCCAGTAATTGTCCAAGTGCCAACAACCACTGCATCAAAAACAGTGTAACTGGTTGAAGGTGTCAACCAGTTTTGATCAGCCATGGGCTCGTTAATTACCCAAGCGTCAATGGTTGCATCCCATTCATTTCCAAATTGGTCATAGTTCAGCGCTCCAATTGTAGCAGCATTTCCTGATGTGAGAATTTCATTATCGCTTGTTCGAATATCTATTCCAACAACTTCACCGTGAACTACCGAGAGAATGATTCTAGAAGTCACATTTTCAAGGCTTGCGTCGATTGTTTGAGTCGCTGCAGTCCATGGCGTCCAGCGCACAGGCGTTTCTTCATGGATGGTGCCATTTGATGGAATCCAAGCTGAAGCAGGCAATGTGATATTGAGGCGGTTGCCTCTGATATCAATTCTCACAGTATAGATTAGGACTTCATCATCAGCAGTGATTGCTGTGGATGAGGGTGTGACCTCTAACGATTGAATAGCACCATGTGTTGTTTCAACCAATTGAGATACAGACAAGCCGTATCCAGTAGTCATGGTGATATTCCAGAAACCGACTTTGTCAGCGGTATAGTTGCCAGTCTGAGATGTATTACCATCTTCAACTGTCCAATTCACTGATAGAAGTCTAGTTGGGGTTACGAAATTGTCGTGTGCATCATATGCAGTCCAGTTGAAGTCCTTACTTTCTCCAGCAGGAATTGATGCATGTCCATCCATTACTAGGTAACTCGGAAGTCCCTGTGTGACAGTAATTTCCAAAGAAATAGACCCGCCGCTCCAAGAGATGTTGACGTATTGCAAGCCAACAGTCCATGGCATGTAGGTGAGGGTACTTACGGGGGTAACATGTGAATTACCTTGAGCCACAGACCCGTTTGTAACTGAGATAGTTAGTGCGACACCTGGGACGGGGTTGTTGTTTGCATCTAATATTTCAAACCACATTGGGACAGATTGGTCGCTTGTGATAGTTGATGCAGATGGTCCTCCAATCAAAACTACTGGAATACCCGGTTGTACGACAATGGTACGTATGACCATGATTCGGCCAAATCGCGCCGTTATTGTGACATTGCCAGATTGGTCTGGAGTAAAGAGGCCGTTACTGTCAATAGTTCCATCAGAAGTGCTCCATTCAACACTGCCAATGATAGAACTGTTGTTTACATCCACTAGGGTGGCATTGAATTGAACAGGGGTGTCTGCAGTTGTTGTGTTTAATCCAGTAACTGATATGTCAAAGACACTTGTATAGTTCAAAACAAACATTGGCCGATGAGAGGTGCTAATAGATTCACTATTCTCAAAAATAGCAGTAATTTGTGTGGCTCCAGTAGCAGCGGGTTGGCCACTACCAACTAGGGCTATGGAGATAGTTCCATTCAAATTAGCAGCCATTGCTCCACTTACATCAAAACTGTACCATCCTGATTGTGCCGTTGCACTAACTCTAACAGTGTCTAGTGCGATTAAACCACGATCCGTACCTGCACCTAGTCCAGCAGTATTCCAATTGTTTCCAAGTGCTGCCTGAATCCAAGTTGCTTGATTCTCACTGTAATTACTATTCAAAAGTGCATAAGCAGAAATGTCAACCCAGCCGGAATTGGGTGAAATGACGCTATCAAGCCACAACATGATTTTTCCTGAATGCGCACGTCCATCAGAGGTTAGCGGTATTTGTGATAGGTCAATTTGTATGATTGTGATGCAATCGGCTTGATTTCCACCAGGGCCCATTGGTAAGCAATTTTCTCCAACTCTCAACTGGTCACTGCCGTAGTTGGTAGAAGGGTTAGCTCCATTGATGTAGGTGTCCTCAACAGTTGGGTGATTGAATTCGCTAACATCATTTCCTTCTTGGTAGGTTGTCTGCCAAATGTTGTTGCCCATTGCTTGAGTATTAGGGTCACCTATTGCAAATGACCAGGTAGAGGAACGCGGCCCAAGAACTGAACCATTGATACCTTGTATATTCCAGTAGTAGACTCCACCTAACTCCATATCCCATCCAGTGGTAAAACTGCTTTGCCCGAAGGTACCTTGATTGCTTGTTGCATTCCATGAGAAGTAGATATTTGGATTAGATTGTGTGCTAGTGTTCCACAGACGAACGATGTATCCTGTTGTATCAGTAGCGTAATTCCATATGAGGGTTGGTCTGGCTGGAGATTCTAGCAAGAAGTCATCATTTTGAGATGTGGTGTATAGAATCTGTTGGTCCGCTGGCCATGAAAGAACAGGTGTGGATGGTGGTTGTATCCCATTTATGTTATCGATATATCCTAAGACTAACTGTGGGCGAACTGAAGCCGTGTTTTCAGAAGATGCGAATTGTATGATTCCATTAGCATTAGCAGCGCGAACTGCAATTGTTACAGTTCCATTGTGGCCTGCAGATTGAACAATGCTCGTGATGTCCCAATCATACCATGTACCAAAACCACTGAGAGATTGACTGACTGTTGCAGCTGCTGTTGCATTGCAGTTGTTGCTAAACGAATATGTGCTCCATGTATCTGATTCAGAAATAGCAGTAGAACATTCGTGTATGCCTACAACAGCGTTACCAGTGGCAGTATATCCTGCCCTATACAGCCTTAGGGAAACAGTAGTTGCTAACATGTTGGGTGGGAATGGTAGTTCCCCGAGGTCAAATTCAAGCATTGTAATAGATTCATGACCTGATTGGAATAGTGAATCCCCAACAGCCAAAGTCATGTTACTGCCTTGTTGTGTTGTGTTTCCTGCAATAGGTGTTGAGTCAATCCAAGTGTCAGGTACCGTAGGTAGAGCGCCACTAGATTCGAAAATAGAACCACGGTACAATGTAACGGTATGATTGCCAAGTCCATCATCACTTCCTTGGCTATCAGGTACTCGGAATTCCCCTCCATTAGTCCAGTTTCCAATTAAATTGTCAACAAGAGGCCTTATTCTCCAATAAGTCCAAGCATCAGGCCAACTAGTCCAACTCGAAGGCAAATCACCTTGTGGATCGATGGTATAGCGGAGATTGTTGATATCAAATGTTCCATCGTAGGTGTTTGAATCACTAGAGTCGAGAAGAGTAACCGGGTAGAAGTAAGGATTTGGAGAGAGCTCAATCTGCCATGATGTGACATTAGAAGAGGCAGCATGTGACCATTGTATAGCCACAGGATCTCGGGCTGTTGGTCGTGGCCCTAGCCCCCAAAGTGTTGACTGGGTGTCGGGTACTGGATTGGTAATGTCTTCAGGCAACCATTGAGTTCCAATACGATGTGTGATGTTTAGGACAGGTCGTAAATCTGAATTTACCCCCAATCTATCTGAACTGTGGAATTGTTTGTACACCGTCGAGCCCTCTGGTGAAGAGAAGCCCAATAGAATGGTATCATCGCCACGAAGGCGTGCAGTTTGTACTAGTTGGGTGACATTCCATGAATACCATCCAACACCACCTACAGTTTCACCGTAAATGAAGCCTCCGTGGTGGGGGCTTGGCCATGGTAGAGTAGAATTGCGGTTATTGAATGTGGCTTGCATTTCATTAAAATCAGATAATAGCGGGAATACGCCTACATCAAGTGTGCCAGTACCTGATGAACTGTAGCAGTACAATTCAATATCTGCTTTGATAACTTCCCATGGGTTGGGAATTGGCAAGGAGGAGATATTAATTTCCATCACAGTCCAAGATACGTAATTAGAATTGCTCGTGGAAGGGCTCCTTCCAACCGTTAAGGCTGCGCTACTTCCCCAATTATTAGTTGGTTGATTTTCATCAAGATATGTATCAGCAAATGAAATGGGCAGTGATTGGCTAGTTAATGCTCCACCTTCGATAACTCTGAGGCGCGCATCAGTGGAATTTAATTCATAACCTAGGGCATTGGGGACATTAAATGTGAAAGAATTACTTCTTTCACCGTAAATATCGTCCTTTATTGTTTGAACAAACCATCGTTGTTCTGAATCATAAGTGAAGTTTGATGATGGTGTCCAAGTTTGGTATTGGAAGTTACCAATATTAAATCCGGTATCATATCTGCTATCGAAGATTTGGTATCCATCACGAATATCATTGGTGTCATTGTAGATGAATAGTCGCCAGTTGTCTGCATATGATGAACTGTTTGGCTGAGTCCATTTGAGAAGTGGGGCGGGGTCGCTTCCAAGGGCATGACCGGAGTCGTTCCAAGTGATGTCACCGTTAACTGGGTGGTCAAGAGAGGGGGTGGCGCTTGCCGCAGTTCCGGTACCATTACGATACCAAATGACAAGGGCTGGGCGTTCAGATGTCCAAGTGTAGTTGGCACTATGGAATACAGCCTCTGAATAGGCGTTAGTGTCTGAGTGTAGAGTCATATTTACGCGATTTAATCCATTATTGATGGAGTCATGAACTAGTTCAGTGACATTGAGATCAAAGCGACTTCCGTAAACTGGGCTACCCACATCAATTAGAGGCCCAATATCTCCACTACCAATGCCTCCTAGTTGAGTCCAATTTGTGGTTGAATTGACATAATCTCCAGTCCATGATATTCCATTCACGCTATCATTCCAATTCCTTAGGGTTCGGTGGACAGATATTCTGGGCGCTATACCTGAAGAGGATGAATTGACTGAATATGGCCAAAGTTGTAGTTCAGCTCCTACTATCCTAGAATTACTCGGCTGAGGTAATTCATCTAGTGGGAATGAGAGTAACGATGACTTCGGACAATCACTGGTTGTACAGCCAATAACTAGACGGCTTGCAGTTTGGTGAGTGACATTTCTATTGGTGCCGCTAACAATCCAAGTGTCTGCAACATTGGGGATGCCTAGAGTAGGAACAGCATCTCCAGGCCGGATGACCATATACGAGTTATTTTCATCTACCAAACCACTTTCAATCTCTGGCACGATGAAACTCGAATCATTGCTCCAGTTTCCAAGTTGGTTAGTTAGGGATGAACCTCTAACATGCCAATACCACGTTTTTTGGTCTGTTAGGTTTGTTGAAGGCACATAAGTATGGTTTGCAATATCGAAATCATTGATTTGGACCCATGAGCGGGCAATTCTCAAGTCGTTGCTGTTGAAGTTTGGAGTTGTATCCATTTCAACAACCCATCCATTAGCAGCAATCGTTCCCGTGTGATTCCACTTTAATGTGGGTCTTAGTTCAGGGCTGATTAGAATTCCATCGGTCACTGACCATGCGCCATTTTGTGGTGAAGTAATTTGTGGGGGGTTGGGTACTTCCATTGAACCTGGCCTATAGTTGATGACTAGTTCTGGATAATCTGAACTAGAACCAGCATTCTCCTTGTCATACATGACAGCCGCTCCACTACCTGAACCAACAATTAGGAAATCTACAGGGACATCCCATCGCATTGAGTTCTGTACGCCGATGGTCACATTCCAAGTGGCCCAATTAGTTGAAGTTGTTAATGAGGTGAAATCAAGAAGTTGTCCCCTTTCATTTCCGCCTGCTCCTGGTGTAGTCCAATTATTGACGCTATCATAAGAATTCCATGTGGCATCAGATTCAGTCCAACGATGATTGATTAATTCGTAGGCGTTTGCAGTCACAGTACCAAAGCCAGCACCCGCTTCCGCTTTCATCCTCAATTCCGCATCAATAACAGCATATCCTGGTGGTAAGGAGTGAGTTTTCAAATTACATCCAAAGAGCGCATATTGGTCACTACTGATTGATAATTGGGATCCGTCATTGTTAGAATTTTGACCAAGATTATCTATGTAGGTATCTCTACAATATGGTGCAACCATGGTGGTTGAGGCGTTATTATTCCGCAGACGAATTTGCCATGTGTTGTTAGAAACCCATGTCGAGTTGATAGTTGAAACAAACATTTCCTGTTGGGAATCATCTCCCCAGTCACCATCTTCTATCCAACGGATTCGCCAGTAGTAGCTCTCCCCGTAATCTAATCCCCAAGAGGCTGGAATAGTGAAATTGCCAGCGTTAGTATCTATTCCACTGCTTGTATCTCTGCTATCTACACGGTACAGCGGCCCTTCCGTAAAATCTTCATTTGAAGCGAATTCAATTCGGACATCATCATTTGTATGTCCTACAGAGGACCAGTTGAGAGTAGGTGTCAAATCTGCTGTGAGATTATGTTCATTGATTACTTCCCATACACCATGGCCATCAAGTGGTGATTGTACGGTGACAGTAGAACTCGGTCCTGTTCCATCACCCCATTGGTAGGTGATGTTCATTGTTGGACGGTAAGTGTATGCGCCGCCTCCACTACCTCCAAATTTAATCCATTCATCGATTTCACCTTGACTTGACAATAAGAATGATATTCCCTCAGTGGAATGATATCCTCCGAGCGAGTTGGCTTTACGGAGGTATTCTTGAACAGCAAAAGTCACATCGAAATTAAAAGTAGGGCCACTTTTGTTTGCTCTCTGTACATCAAGTGCACTAGGGGCTATTTGGCTCCTACCTCCACCGTGCGTACCCCCCCAATTATTGACGCCATCATAAGTATCCCATGTGGCATCTTCTGCACTCCAATTATCTTGCGTCATTTGCCAAACACTGATCCATGGAGTGCCCTGTCTACCAGTTCTTCTCATGTTCAAGTAAGCGCTCAGTATAGTGGCATTGTCATGCATCCCGGAATCAGGGATATCTACTTTAATTATCGAAGTCATTTCCCCCCATGAAGATGTATTTGAGTGTCCAACCCATATGTTCTCGTTATTTCCAGAACTGACATTTGAACTGCCAGAACGTAGCCATGCGTCATCGACAGTACCACGGCTCATGTTGAGTGTGTCGCGATAAAGTTGGAGTGATGCAGTCCCGTTAGGGTTACTTGTAACATCATGTTCAGGGAGCAAGAAATAACCATAATCCCAATCAGATAACTGTTCTGAATTGGTTGAGCGAGTTCTCCAGTGGCCTACCATTCCTTCGTCAAGACTCGAACTAGAAGGGACAGTGTAAGTTCCATTGCCTCCACTTAGGGTAAAACCACTTCCATCCCATGAATTGGTAATCCAATCATCACTATCATTTTCTGAACGGAAGTCTGAACTACGAGAAACTTGGATTTCAACACCCGTGCCAACATGGTTATTCCATGACATCGTAGGTGTGGTGTCGGCATTTAGTGCAAGAGAATTCTCAACCATTACTTCGCCATCAGCAGGGGCTGAAATGGCGATGGAACCATTAGTGGGGGAACCAATGGTGTATGTTGCAGTAAATGAGGGGTGTTTTGTAGAGGTGGGGTGCTCACTACTTGCTAGGGTAAACATTCCATTACCGCTCATAGAAATAATGACGTCAAGGAAATTAGGTGAGGAGGAACTGATGGCTTGTTGTGCCAATGCAGTAACATTGAGTGTTACAGATGTTGATGTAGAAGAAATGGCGGTTCGCGGTTCCCAATTGCCTCGATCAGCGTCTCCTTGCGCTCCTCCTTTCTGCCAAGTGGTGTTGTGTGTCCTGTTGATCCAAGTGCTATTTCCTTCATCGAAACCATCATCCAGCATTGCTACATAAACATGGTTCCCTCCCAAGGTTTGTGCTGAAGTCGTGTAAAGAGTAATCGAAGCACTTTGGATAGATGTACCGCCTGGGACTAGACCCCCGGTGGTAGAATTTTGTAGTAGGGGGAAGGAGAAAAGGGTGTAAGATTCAACATCATTTAATTTAGATAAATTGAGGTTGTAATGACTTCCATGGGTGATATTTTCTGCACTTGAGTTCAGCATCGTATCTTGTGATGCGATTACAGGATTCGTAGTGGTCCATGTTGGTCCCCTCTCCTGTTGTAATTTAGGCCCTTCAAGCATTCCTGCCCAAGGTACCGCAAGCATCGTTATAATCAATAATATTGCAGTCATTGTCTTTCTATTCATTTGCCATACCCCCCGGCAATCCTTTCGGGGGAGGGTATGCTAGTCTTAACCGCTTTCGGCCCCGGGATTATGCTACGCATATTCCCGTTTTTTTTTTACTCGTTTGTGGCATTAAGCCATAATGGTTATTTGCGTTCGTTTGAAGGGTCTAGTCGAGGCAGGTATTATGGCGAAGATGTGGGTTGAAAAACATAGACCTCAATCAGTTAGTGACATTCGTGGTCAAATTGCCGTAATAGGTAGGCTGCAAGCCTATGCGGAGCAAGGTACCTTCCCACATTTGCTATTTGCAGGTCCTCCGGGTACTGGGAAAACAACTGCGGCAATTGCTTTGACTCGCGATGTGTTTGCAGATTCATTTAATGATAATATTCTTGAAATGAATGCTAGTGATGAGAGGGGATTGGACAGTATTAGAAACAAAGTGAAGCAATTTGCCAAGACAAGTCCACTAGGGGGTGCGACATTCAAGGTAATTTTCCTTGATGAAGCGGACGCACTAACCTCTGATGCTCAAGGGGCGTTGAGGCGAATTATGGAGCAATATTCAGAGACTTGTAGATTCATCCTATCATGCAATTATTCAAGCAAGGTCATTGAGCCAATTCAATCACGTTGCGCTGTATTTAGGTTTAGGCCGTTAGCAAATGATCAGATATCTCTACAGATTACAGAAATTTCCAATGCCGAGGACATTCAACTCGATGATGATGCAAAAGAAGCAATCATCCAGGTCAGTCTTGGCGACTTACGAAAAGCCATCACTGCTCTACAAGTTGCTGCTTCCCTAGATAAGCACGTAACTCGGGCGCTGATTTATGAGACGACAGCAACAGCTCCTCCAGAACAGTTACATGCTTTTCTTCTTGCTTGTAAACGAGATGGTTTCCATCCGGCTCGCCGGAGGTTACAGGAAATTCTAGACAAGTACGGCTTAGCTGGAACTGATTTCATTAACCAGTTACATAGAGCAATGTTTGATGCAGAATTTCTAGAGGAAATGCAGAAGTTGGAACTTACTGAAATGCTTGCACAGGTTGATTTTAGGCTGGTAGAGGGCGGTGGTGAAGCACTCCAACTTGATGCTATGTGCTCTAATATCTGTCGAATGATGAATGGGTGATGCCAAACCTGCTTTGATGTATGGTTCATGCAACTGCTAAGTCGTATTCAATCACTCTAGTATTTGTCCACGGGTTTCCTTCTTCTATTAGTGTGATTGTGACGTGATAATCACCCTGGCTTAAGGTGCCTAGATTGATGGCTACGCACTCATCATAATCATGGGTGATGATTGAATTTTGTTGAGATTCACGCAGACCATCCCAAATACTTGTACAGCCTTCGTTGTCTCCCACCGTTTGATTGAAATGGATTACATCTGATTCACCCGGTGCGTTATAATGGCTAGTCACTAGAAGGCTAGCAGGTGCAGGATCTGCATTGTCGTTAACTGCAAAGACCATCCAAGCCTCTCCATTACTTCCGTTTCTATCCAAAATGAAATTCCCTCCCTTGCTAGTGAGGTTTTCATTATCGATTAACACATCACCATTGTCAACAATAATCACAGTCATCTTTCCTGCAATATCCGGTGCGCCAATATCCCCGATTGGGGGATTGACTAGGATGAATGATAGGGCTAGCCATGTGAAAATAAAGAGCATTGAGGCACGGAACCAATTTCCAAAGGTGTATCGTGATTTGAATGGTTCAGGAACTAACACTTTGTGTAGAGATGGGATAATTACGATTAATGTTAGGGGTAGTGACCAAAGAACTGCTTTTGGGCCATCCATTCCGGGCATCAATACATATCGCATGATGGCTGAAATTAAGACCCCGAAAAGGATGACTAGCCACATTGAGATGGCATCTGCTTTTTCCTTCTCAACGTGGTCTATTGGGTCGAAATTCTCGACACCTAAATCTCTCCCTGGCCTTCTTTTCCTGTCATCTTTTCCACGTTGTTTACGCCGCGTTTCTGCCCGCGCCGCTTGCATCGCTGTGTTCAGGTCGACCATCTGCTTCAAACCACCCGAGCAGAACCCGCCTATCATTAGTTCGCTTCGACAGACCCTGTTAGTGTTGGGTGTATTGCAACGCTTAGCCCGAATCGTTCAAAGAGGCGTTGCGAGTCGGTGGGTTTACTGCCGGGGTGGCGTAGTTGGTGGCGCGTCGGACTCATAGGGTAGCCAGAAATGGCGGAACGGTGAGCGCTACACTCCCCTGAGGTGTCCTGAGACATCCGAAGGTCGCGGGTTCAAGCCCCGCTCCCGGCACCACCTGTGTCTTTGAATTACATCTTTTTGGCTATTTGTTGAAGGGCTCCATAGTTCACATTATTATCTAAATTGAAGCGTTGTCTTGATGGACTAAGACGACACCCGGCATGCATGGTGGAGGCCGGAGAGGTACCTGATATAGGTTCAAGGGTACGTTTAGTATCGACTACATGGAACGGCCCTACTGAAGTAGAGGGGGTTCTTCTTGCACCTAGTTCAGAAGGCCATTTGACTGTGAAAATGGTTAATGGTTACAATGCGACCTATGATTTGTCATCGATTGAAGAAATAGAATTGTTGGGTAGTATAGTTGTTGGAGTTGGTGAAGTATCTCCTGTAGAAGTAAATCAAAATCTCCCTCTAGTTCACATTCTCCATACAGGGGGTACCATCGCTTCAAAAGTTGATTACGCCACTGGTGCCGTGACTGCCCGTTTTGAGCCCGAAGAAATTATTGCCTCCGTACCAGAATTACTCTCAGTAGCTCGTATAGAAACTCGTAAATTAGGAAATATGTGGTCTGATGATATCCGTCCAGTGCATTGGAATCAGATGGCAGAAGCGGCAGCCGCCTCATTTGATGATGGGGCTGAGGGTGTGGTGATCACCCATGGGACTGATACAATGCACATTTCTTCTGCTGCTCTCGCATTTGCATTTTCTGGAGGGGGCGGCGTACCTGCTGGAAGAATTGCATTTACTGGCTCCCAGCGTTCTTCTGATCGAGGCTCGACAGATGGGCCAGAGAATTTGATCGCCGCTGTACATTGGGCGGCATCAGGACCTAAGCCATCGGGCTCTGGTGATTCAACAGTTGTTGTTATGCATGCTGCTGGGGATGATGGCATCATGGCTGTGATGCCCGGTTGCGTGGCACGAAAGAATCACTCCTCAAGAAGAGATGCGTTCACTTCAATTAATCAGCCTAGTATTGCAACAATTTCAGTTGCTAAAGGTGAGGCAATCCTTGATTTGAATGATTCTTACAATACCAATTCTCAGGAGCGTATAGTTGAAAATACTCCATCATTATTTGACACAGATGTGAAAATCCTTCAGTTAGTGGCGGGTTCACATCTTCATGCTGATCAAATAAAACATGCTTCTGCTCATGGTTATTCAGCGATTCTGTTTTGGGGTACAGGTCTAGGTCACCTTCCTATCGATAATCCTGGTAATGCTCCTGAGAACGATGAGGTACGAGCCGCCTTGATTGATTACATTGGTGGCGGTGGCGCAGTGGTGATGGCAACTCAATGTATTTCAGGACCAGTTCATCTAGATGTTTACAGCAAAGGAAGAGAGCAGCAGGAAATTGGTGTTTTAGGTCATGGGACTAACTTCCCTCCTGAAACGGCACTTGTCAAACTTCATTACTTATTGAGTCGTGATTTGAGTGGAGATGAACTAGCATCGGCGTGGCGTGATGACTTAGTAGGCGAGAATCCTTCAGACATTTGATTTA
>DASCSU010000020.1:0-18001 GCA_034399495.1 Candidatus Thalassarchaeaceae archaeon | reverse complement strand
AACAACTACCTTAGCAAATATGGAAACTTAGGGGCCAAGACCATTCTTCTAGGAATGAACCCAGGCCCTTGGGGAATGGGGCAAACTGGCGTACCCTTTGGTGACGTCACCAAAGCCACTGATTATCTAGGACTTAGCGGCAAGGTAGGTACACCTGAGAATCTACATCCAAAACGACCAGTTATAGGACTTGAATGTGAGCGAAATGAGGTATCTGGTACACGTTTGTGGGGAATAATCGAAGATATGTTCGGTTCTGCTGAAAATGCACATCAGCAATTCTTCGTTGTCAATCATTGCCCTCTGCTGATGTTTGATGCAAATGGAACTAATTTGACTCCAGACAAACTGCGAGGAGAATCTGCAAAGAAACTGCTATCTCTGTGTGATGAACATCTGAGAAAAGTCGTGGAGATTCTTGGTGCAGAGAGAGTGATAGGAGTTGGCGCCTATGCTGAAAAACAAGCCAAGAAGGCGCTTGCTGGATGCGATGTGGAAATTAATCGTATTCCGCATCCTTCACCTGCCAGCCCATTAGCCAACAGAAACAAAGGGGCAGATTGGAGAGCAGCAGTAAGGAAAATACTAGGAAAATCTTGATTAAATCAAATTTTATCAATCATAATGATTCAATTGAGAACTAATAGTGGTTTAATTTTGTTACCGAAGCCCCTATGAGGGAAATAACTCCTCGCAAAATCGGTGATTGAATGAGTGGAGATAAGAAACCAATGAACCTACCAGTAAACGAACCGGGCAGAAATTGGGATGGCCCATCGGGTGATGATCCAATAACATTGCATGATTTGCTAACAAAATCAGTAGAGCGCCATTCTCAACTTCTTGCCTTTGGGCATATTCACACACCTAACGCACCACGAATCCACATCTCGTATGGTGAATTTGGTGAACTAGTGGATTGTTGTGCTAAAAGCCTCCGCGATATGGGCCTCAATAAGGGAGATAGAGTGGCTATGATTCTAGATAATTCAGTAGAATGGGCCGCAACATCATATGCAACAAATTCCTTGGGCGCCGCATATACTGCAATGTACACTCACCAACATGGTTCTGAATGGTCCTATATCATCGGAGATTCCAAGCCGAGCGTACTGATTGCTGCAGATACCGATGTTTTAGACAAGTTATGTGAACATCTTGAAGATGATAACTGGCCTGCATTTGGAATTATCTTGTTGGGTGACGAAGGCCCCAATGCAAACCCTCCCGAAGGAGTAGCAGTTCAAAATTGGAGCGACTTTGTTTCAAGTGGGCGGAACTCAGAACCCCTTGGAGAACCTGCACGTGACCATTCAGCACTAGCTACTCTAATCTATACTAGTGGGACTACTGGGAATCCAAAAGGCGTAATGCTATCAAACTGGAATATATTACACAATATTCTAGCAATGCAGGGCCGATTCGACATTTACGAAGGAGACAGGACTGCATCATTCCTTCCTTGGGCTCATTCTTTTGGGCAGATGGGAGATTTACACTTCATGATTCATTCTGGAATCCATATCAATCTGATCTCAGATGTACTAAAAATCGCTGATGAATGTCAAGAAATCAAGCCCCACGCTCTATTCGCTGTACCTCGTGTTTGGAACAAGTTGTATGGAAAGGTGATGGAAGGTCTGAATTCATCTCCAATCAAAAAGCGCCTAGGTGCAATGGCCTTCAAAAAAGCAAAGGCTCGCTGTGCTGCAGTAGGTGTTGACTGTGTTGCAGTAAAGCCCAAGGGATTCCTAGATAAAAAACTCGATAAAATTGTGATGGGTAAAGTTCGAGGACGTTTTGGTGGAAAACTGCGGTTTTGTGTTTCTGGTGGCGCTGCTCTAGATGCTGAAATTGCTTCTTTCATCCAGTGTGTTGGTTTTGATGTCTTTGAAGGCTATGGACTTACAGAAACTTCACCACTAATATCACTAAATGGATGGGAATCTGACAAGCGTTGCATGATAGGAACAGTAGGCAGGCCTGTACCTGGAGTAAGAGTTCACATCGATGAAGATGCATGGGATGACCCCAATAGTTCAGATGGTGAAATTATTGCCTATGGCCCAAATATCATGCAAGGTTATTGGAATAAAGAAGAGGCAACAGCTGAAGTAATGACTGATGACGGCGGATTTAGAACCGGTGATTTGGGGCGACTAGACGATGGCTTCCTTAGAATTACTGGAAGGGTAAAGGAACAGTTCAAGTTAGAAAATGGAAAATATGTTGCACCTTCACCTCTAGAAGAATCTCTCAAACTATCTCCAATTGTGGAGCAGTGCTGTGTTGATGGCAGAAATAAAATCAAGACATTTACCATTATTCATCCTAATGAAAAAGCACTACGTTCTGGACTTTCTTCTGCTGGCATAAACAATGATGGCTCATTACAAGAAATATGTGAGTCTCCTGAAGTGAGAAGTTGGGTTTTGAAAAATCTCAAAGGAGATGTAATGGCAACTCCTAACTGGAAAGGATTCGAAATATCTGGCTCTATCATTCTAGATCACGAAGAGTGGACTACTGATAATGGATTGATTACTCCTAAACTCTCCGTTAGACGTAATCGTCTACTTGATAGGCACCAAGGTGATATTGACTCACTCAAATGATTTGATTATCAGCTAATGCTGAAAACATCTATGCTTCAAACCTAGTGAAACATGTTTGTTTAATCATGGCGGCCGTAGGCCGCCAAGAGTAGGTATGATGAGCAGAGGCCTATTCGGATACACTATGGAGGGTGACGAGGAAGAGGACATTCACGCTGATTCAAATGCCTCAATGGACCAGCCATCAACCCCTCGCAGAGTGGTTACTGCTGCCTCCTTATTCGATGGCCACGATGCTGCAATCAATGTAATGCGTAGACTGATTCAAGCAGCAGGAGCCGAAGTCATACATCTTGGTCACGACCGCTCTGCTCAAGACGTAGTTGACACTATAATTCAAGAGGATGCTCACGCAGTAGCGCTTTCATCATACCAGGGTGGCCATGTAGAATATTTCACCTACATCCGCCAACTCCTTGACAAAGCAGGTAGAGATTATGTCCGTATCTTTGGGGGCGGGGGAGGCACCATAACGCCGATAGAAATACGTGATTTGCATGATGTGGGAATCACTAGAATATACTCTCCAGATGATGGCAGAACACTTGGTTTAGTTGGCATGATTGATGATCTGATGGGGCGATGCAAGGACCTTGACTTACTTGATAATCAGATGCTTGAAGAGTTAGATGGACCCATCACTCCTGAAAATCATGGTGCAATTGCAAGATTAATCACTTTAGCAGAGAATGGAGGAAGTCCTGACTTTGAAAAGATGCTAATGAAATGCCGCTCCCAAGAAGCTAGCCAGAAAGCCCCAGTGGTAGGCATAACGGGAACTGGTGGGGCTGGAAAATCCTCATTACTTGATGAATTAATGCTTAGAATCATGCGAGATGAACCTGATTTGAAAGTTGCTTTCCTCTGTACTGACCCTACTAGAAAGCGAACAGGAGGGGCCTTACTTGGTGACCGCATTCGTATGAATGCTCTTTCAAATCGTAATTTCTACATGCGTAGTTTGGCAAGTAGAGGTTCAGGAAAAGAGGTTAGCGATTGGCTTGGTGAAGCAATTGCTGTTTGTCAAGCAGTTGGGTTTGATTTGATATTTGCAGAAACTAGTGGCATAGGTCAAGCTGATGATGCCATCACCTCACTAGTTGACCACACCTTCTATGTGATGACCGCAGAATATGGCGCTCATACCCAACTAGAAAAAATCGAAATGCTCGATGTTGCAGATATTGTGGTCATAAACAAATTTGAGAAAAGAGGAGCAATTGATGCCTTGAGAGCGGTACGCAAGCAAGTGCGGCGTAACAGGAATCTGTTCGGAGTCACAGATGATGAACTCCCTGTTTGCGGCACAATTGCTAGCCAATTTGCAGATGTGGGAGTTGACGATTTGTGGTATCGTCTAGCCTCTATGCTAACACTGGCCGACGGTTCTAAACCAAACGCCATTGAACCCACACTACCACCATCAGGTATGCCGGAACCACGACACATAATCCCTCCAGAACGAGTCCATTATCTTGCAGAAGTAGCAGCATCAGTGAGAGAATACCATGAACGCACCTATGGCGAAGTACAGAAAGCACGTCTAACTCAACAACTAGCTGAATCTGCGAATCATCTAGATGCCGTAGGAAAGAGTGAACAAGCAGAGGAATTACGAATTGAGGCAAAAGAAGTTCTAGAAGATCTCCACCCAAATGCTCGCCAACTTCTTGAAGAGTGGTCAGAAAAAGTTGAGACATACGATAGTGGCGAATACTCCTATGATGTACGAGGAAAATCTTTCTCTGTCCCTAGCAAGGCACAATCGCTTTCGGGCACACATATTCCACGTGTTGCACTTCCCCGCACTGTTGTCAAAGGAACTTTGTTAAACTGGTTGCGCAAAGAGAATCTACCTGGGAACTTCCCTTTTACTGGTGGCGTCTTTCCCTTTAAGCGGTCTGATGAAGATCCAACAAGGATGTTTGCAGGTGAGGGCCCTGCTAGTAGAACAAACGCCCGCTTCCACCTCTTGAGCGAATCATCACCCTATGCGAGACTCTCGACTGCATTTGATTCTGTAACGTTGTATGGCCGTAACCCTGATGAGCGCCCTGACGTCTATGGCAAAGTTGGCGAATCGGGGGTTTCTATATTCACAATTGATGAAATTAGCCAACTCTTTGATGGATTTGATTTGTGTGATAATAGTACCAGTGTCTCCATGACAATTAATGGGCCTGCGCCTATTGTTCTAGCAATGTTCTTCAATGCTGCAATAAGGCAACAGGAAACCAAATTCGAAAAGGAAAATGGACGAAAACCAAGTGCAGATGAACTATCTGAAATACGTTCCTACACACTCTCAAAAGTTCGTGGAACTGTTCAAGCAGATATTCTCAAAGAGGACCAAGCGCAGAATACCTGTATTTTCTCTACTGATTTCAGTCTCAAACTAATGGGTGACGTACAACAATTCTACATCAATAACGATGTACGCAATCACTACTCAGTTAGTATCTCAGGATACCATATCGCTGAGGCTGGAGCAAATCCCATTTCACAACTTGCTTTCACTCTAGCAAATGGCTTGACCTATGTTGAGTATTACCGCTCACGTGGAATGGATATCAATGATTTCGCCCCCAACCTATCCTTCTTCTTCTCCAATGGGATGGACCCCGAATACGCGGTTATTTCACGGGTCGCAAGAAGAATATGGGCAATAGCCATGAGAGATCTTTACAATGGCAATGAAAGGGCACAGAAATGTAAGATGCATATCCAAACCTCTGGTCGCTCCCTACACGCTCAAGAGATGTCCTTCAATGATATTCGGACAACGCTACAGGCATTACTTGCAATACAAGATAATGCAAACTCATTGCACACTAACGCATATGATGAAGCAGTAACCACCCCAACTCAAGAATCTGTACGCAGAGCATTAGCCATTCAGATGATTAACAACAAGGAATTTGGCTGGAATAAATGTGAGAACCCACTGCAAGGCTCTTTCCTAGTTGAAGAGTTGACCGATATGGTCGAAGAGGCAGTACTTCGTGAATTTGAAAGAATCAGCGAGCGCGGTGGCGTCCTTGGTAGCATGGAGATGATGTATCAACGCTCCAAGATTCAAGATGAATCGATGTATTATGAAGAATTGAAGCATTCAGGTGAACTACCAATTGTAGGTGTCAATATGTTTGAGAATCCTGATGCTGAAGCATTTGATGAGTCTGCGGCAGACTCCTTTGACATGGAATTGAGCAGGGCCACACCTGAAGAGAAGGCGGGGTGCCTAGAGCGATTAGAAGAATTCCATGCCAAGCATGCTGATGCTGCACCTGCTGCTTTAACTAAACTTCAACAAGTTGCGAGAAGTGGTGGAAATGTCTTTGCAGAACTCATGGAAACGGTGAAAGTGGCATCCCTAGGTCAAATTACAGAAGCACTATTCGAAGTAGGTGGACAATACCGCCGCAATATGTGAAAAAGGAGGGGTTAGATGGCAAAAAAGACTGACAAAGAATTGAAGGCTGAACACAAAGCGGAAATTAAGAAATTAAAGGCTGAACACAAAGCGGAAATCAAAAAATTAAATGATGAACACAAAGAAGAAATTAAGGTTTTAGAAAATAATTTGAAGGCCGCCAAAAAAATAAGTATTATTCCAAATAAGGACGAAAATAAGATTTCAATTAATCATGAATTTGCTCTACACCCATTCGTAGTTGATTGGATTGCAGATACAAAACAAGTCCCAGCAGGGAAGAGACCAGAAAAAATTGCTCAAGCAATTAATGTTGGTTTACTAGCATTAATCGAAGGTCGGGTTGAAGGCATTATTTCTCGAATTAATGAAGATATTAATGCAGATTTGGCAATGATAGTTCGAAAAATGCAATTGTTAGAAACAAGTTTCCATAAAGATACCAATTTCAATACTCAACTTGAGGATGATGTGCGCAAGGCTCTAGAATCTCATGCGAACCACTGTGGGTGGAAAGATCGACTTGTCCCATCAGGAGATAGTGGTGGAGTAGCGACAAACAGAAACCCAAACAAGACTGGTGATGTAGAAATTAGCGTGATTGATGATGATAGTAAAGCATCCCATGTTGCCGTAGAAGTGAAATTCAACAAACAAGTAGCCGAGGGCCGATTCAAAGATTTCAAAGCAGACCAAGCTGGTTCAGATACAGCATGGTCTCAAATTATTGAGGCCAGGTGGAATCGTGAATCGCCCATAGGTATTTTCGTTGCAGATAAAGAAAAACTAAATCCTAAAATAAAGAGTCTTACAGAATCTGTTGCTTATGTTCCTGAAGTACGAGGATTTGTGTGCGTAGTTGATGTACTATCAAATGATTACAGTAATGCATGCATTGCATACGGTCTTGCTAGAACAATTTCATTAGCTTCAAGAGATAATCAATTTTACGAACCAGGAGTACTTGATTACATTATCCAGAGAACGCAACATACCCTCAGAAGAAGAGATTCGATAAAGAAAATTAGTAAAACCATGGTTACAGATTTGGTCAAATCACTAACTTCACTAGAGAACGATTTGGTGTATGTTGATGAAGCATTAGAATTTTTACAATCATTTATCAATGAATATTCTCGAACGGGGACGCTGTCAGCAGAATCTATGTTTAACCTATATTTTCAAGAAGATGTAAAGCAGAAGGTTACAATTGCAGGCACAGAATTCAAGAAGGAACTTAATGATGCAATAAAAGTAGCAAAAGAAGAATCAGAGATTCCAACTATGATAGAGGCGGAGGCAATAGAGCCGAAGTCTGTTGAAGGCAATACTGAAGTGCTAGAGGAAGAGAATGATTATTCCTCTATGACTGTAGCCCAATTGAAACCGCTACTAAAGGAACGTGGGCTGAATGTATCTGGCAAAAAGGAAGAGTTGATCGCTCGATTAATGCAAGGATAACAGAATAATTTCAATCTTCTACTAAGTTATCATCGGGACGGCTAAAGATGAGCATTTCCTTTGCAGGACAATACCGCCGCAATATGTGAATTAAATAATACTAGAATCCAAACAGCATCAATGCCGTTACAAATGTAAGAAAAATACTGCCGAAGAAAGCAGGAATAATTCCAATTAGCATTCCTGTGCCTTGTTTTGTCTTACCTCCTTGGAAAGCGCGTACAATTTGAACTATCCAAAACACGAAACACGCGAATGAAAATAAAGGAGCTATACATGAATATAGCAATTCACCAATATTAAAATCATCATAATATACATAATATTCTGCACGAAGAACTATTGAATCATCAAGTTTCTCATTAAGGAAAAATTCACCAAAACCTGATTCGTAATCAATAGAACCAACTATAATATCCTGAAAATCAACATATTGCATAGAACAACTAGGGGTCTGACTCCAGTATTCTGGATAATAGTGAGTATCTTGGTTAAATTCATAAGGCCGATTATCTTCTTCAATCATGATTTCTTGATTACATCTTTCCCAATTAGTAACATTTACTTGAAATTGCAATGGTGTCATGTTTTCATCAAAACTTTGTGTATCGAGGCTTCCATTTTCAATATCTAAAAGAGTGATATTAATAGAATCATTTACCCCATGATAATAATCGGGAAAAAATGTAAATTCACCCCATGAATCATTCAGCATGGTAAATTGAACTTTAGTGACCTCCTGCCACATAACTAAATCACCATTACAATCCCCATAAACTTCCATGTGATTAGGATCGCCCCACTCAATGGCATCATCATAAATTTGAATATCACATTCTGAAATGTCACCTTCACTTAATTGAAAAGTTCCGTTTAATCCCTCTTCATCCCAATCAATTTTCAAAGATTCATCCTCCCAACTATCCCATGAATTATCTGCATAACCCATCATTATCACAGGGATCAATGTCATTAATATTCCAAATAAACATGTAATTCCAATACCTTTCAACATGGAACCTTGACTAGGCCCCTGTACTTGGGGAGTCCAAACATTAGAATCAATGGTTCCAACTGAACCCGAAAGAGTAGTGCCCCCAGTAGGAGTCAACTGAGAGGGCATTTGATTCTGTACCTCAGTATTCAAAGAGAGACCCGCTGCACCCCCAAGAACAATCGGTTGAGGGGCATTAGACATGCTTGAGGGGCTTACTTTGCTCTCATCCCCCCAAGGGACATTTGCTTCATGGCCTGGTTGCTCCATAGGCTCTGCAGATGCTTCCTAGTTAAGACTGTTAAGACGGACACCTAATACAATAACCTGCAATAACCAATTCCCCAATGAGAGGCGAAAGAATGGGTACAGGGCAGAACCGAAGCACTGCCCTGTACCGTTCGTATTACTTGTGGCTAAATTTGGCTGAAGATTATTCTTCTTCGCCAAGTACATTCTCGCCAAACATGATGGCAAGATATGCACCAAGACCGGCACAAACCATGCCGCCAAAGACGCCTAGGATGTTTGCTCCATCCCATGCTGAGTCAACAAGCATTCCACCGACATCACCTGCTCCTGAGATGGTAGCACCGCCAAGTGCGACCATCCATGCAAGGATACCAACTTCCCAGCCACCGCCGCGGCGATCGTATACCATCATCATTAGGAATCCAGCAAACAACGATGCAACCGCTGTGTTGGGACCTAATTCCGCTACTCCTGACCATGTCATATCACCAGTTGCAGTGGTCTGCCACCAAACGAAGCTGTAAGCAAGGACGCCACCGAGAATTTGCATTAGGAAATCTAACGCCCCTTCTTCAATCTCATCTCTGCCAGATGCCATCTTCGCTAAAGTGAACATTGGCAATATTGTACCACCCATTGCAATCATAAAGATTGCAAGAACCAGTCCAGTAGCCATAGCTCCACCACTTACAGCAAAGTAAACAACCGCCAGGCTACCTATCAATTCTGTTAACGCTCTTTTATTATCCATTTCAATCATTCCATTTACATCGCTACCCGCGATTATCAACCTGTTTACACAGGACGCTTATAATAAATTCTTACAAAAACCACGAAATTAGTTAATTTTCTATTATTAATACATTAGCGGTTACAATAATCAAACCTAGTGTTCCAAAAAACACCGAAGATAAAATTATCAATTTACAAAAAAAAGGCGAGAGGTCGGGGAGAAAACTCCCCGGCCTCCCGCGTTAGACGACTCTAAGCCGACTTGTATCTATCCTTATGATAAACAGAGGTTCAGATGGCTTCGTCAATCTTAACGCCGATTAGAGCACCAAGACCAACCATTGCACCATCACAGATCCAGTTTACTAGGGTGTCTACAATTCCGTCACCCATGCTGGTAATTGATGCTGCCATTTCGTTAGCACCAGATAGAGTCATCATTCCACCCAATACCATCAAACCAACTGCACTGACCCATGGTGTGTCACAACGTGTGTGAATTTGCCACCAAACTGCGCCAACTGCAATTGTTGAAATAACTGCCCAGTAACCGTCTGCGATATCAGTAATCCACATATCGGTTGCTGCCCAGCCTGTTTCGATATCTCCGAAATGAGTACCTAACAGAATGGCTAGTATTGCACCAACAATTTGTGCACCTAGGCGCATCCCATTAGCAGCCCAATTTCCTTCTCCATCTGACAAATCACTTGTTAACATGTGGCACCAAGTTACCACAGGTAGGACATGTGCTCCACCAAACGCCATCCATACAACAGCAAGAGCTATTGCCCACTCGAGCCCACCGAGCCCGAATCCTACAGCCAAAGACACTGTAAAAGCGCCTCCAAGCTCTGCCATCATTGCTTTCTTATCTATTTCCATTTTTCTCACCTATTTGTTTCCCATCGCACTTTGGCGATTGAGTGAATCTACCACGGTTTACTTATGAACAATTCCCCTAAAGCAATGGGGAAAAATACTGTTTGAGCACGTTTTTTCTATTACCGGTGTGGCAAAATGTAGTAGGTGTTGCTACCAACACCACCCAATATACTTCGATTAGAGTGTAAAAATAAAGATTTTCGGCGTTTTTCCTATAATTAGCAATATCGCCCCCCCATATTATCCATTTTCAAGGAACGCTCCTTTAACCTAGTTTCAATAATTAATTTGTATTATTGAACTCATTTGCCAACGCTAGCGTTGGCACTTTGGACAGAAAAATGTTGATCGCCCGCCCTGTGAAATTCTAGAAACAATGCCAGGACACTGCGAATTATGACAAGATTGCCCCTCCCTACCATAAACGCGGAAAGAATGGGCAAAATACCCCAAATCCCCATCTACTGCTGCGAAATCTGAAATTGTTGAACCACCTGCTTCAATTGCTTCTATCAAAACTTGTTTTGTTTCATCGACTAACCTTTCTGCTCTTTTGGTAACCAGGGTGCCTTTTCCAGCAATGCTAGAAGAGACTCTGCGAGGTGAAACGCCCGCCCTAAACAGTATTTCGCAAACGTATATGTTACCCAAACCAGCAACTACTCTCTGGTCCAATAGTGCTGTCTTGATAGGTGATTTTTTTCCTAACAGACTCTTACACAGTGCCCTTGCATCAAAATCATCTGACAGTGGCTCACAACCAAGATTGGCAAAAAAACGATGGTTGGCTTCCTCATCTGTTGCGATCAAATCCATATATCCAAAGCGCCGATGGTCAGTGTAAATTGCCACGCCACCATCTTCCATTGTAACAATTACATGGTCATGTTTACCATATTCCATAGGAGCCTCATTTTTAGAATAAAGGGTGAACTTACCCGTCATACCAAGATGAACAAGCCATGTCAATTGGCCATCAAGGCGGAATTGTAAATACTTAGCTCGCCTATCTATCTGCTCTATTATACGACCCTCCAAACCTTGTTTGAAGCCTTTAGGGAATGGAAAGCGCAATCCTTCGCGCCTTAATTCGATGTGAGCAATTTTCCCCCCGAGTAACTTTTTGGCAAGACCCTTGCGAACAGTCTCAACCTCTGGGAGTTCAGGCATAAACTCCCGAAAGCCTCTAGACAAAAGGAGTTTTGTCACAAAATAGATTCTATTCATCCTCGTGAATGAGATAGACCAAGTCTTGTTGGAACATGAATGGATCCCAATCTGAACCTAGCCAAACTACTCTCTTGTTATGGCCTCTATCAAGCATGTATATTGGCAAAGAATGCTGAATCAAATATTCGCCATCACCTGAGTCATAAGTCTCCAAACTAACATTGTAATCCCCCCACACCTCTTCCAATTCAGGGAAGGTTTGGTTCAAATCACCAGCATTAGCACTAGTTACATGGGGCCATCCAGTAGTTCGTGAATCAGCAAAAGATGCCATCTTCTCTGGAGTATCATACCATGGATCCACTGTAACTGAAACAAGTTCTACAGAATCTCTTTCCTCATCTGTCAGCTCCCCAAGGACATACTTGATACTCAGAGATGAAGTTATGCAAATATCTGGGCAGCGAGTGAAAATGAAAGAAACGATTGTGACATTACCCTCTGCTTGACTTAATGACCATTCTTCGCCATGCTGGTCAATCAAAGTGAATGATGCCGCTTTACCGCCATGTGGCTCTTCACCATTGAATAGGTACGGCTCATCTCCACCTAAGCAACCTGCAATTAGAATTATTGATGAGAGCAAAATTGCCAACAGCACTTTTTGAATATTCATGTGCCCACCCTTATGCAATGCCTCATGCCATCATCCAATAAATGCCTCGCACCATTAGTTATATGGCCACTCCTTTGGTGCAATACTTGAAATCAGGGCGTGTTGCTCTTCCCAACCTTTCAGGTGAATTATCTCCAATACTTCTAGCCCTGATTCCTCCATTGCTTTAGCCGCTGATTGATAATGTTCATTTGCGCCACCTTCAACAATTCGCTCTGAAGCGGACTTTAATGAGAGTAAAGCCACCCCTCCATCTGCAAGATAGTGCTTAGCGGCATCGATGAATAAGCCAACTTGCCCTGCTTGAGAAACATCTTGGAAAAGCCAATCAACACGCCCATTGAGCCATGGGCGTAATCCTTCAGGCTTACGCGCATCTGCAAGTACTGGAAGTAATCCCGGGCGCTTCTTGGCTAAGCCTACTAAATCCCGCATACAACGTGAAGAGATATCAACCGCTACAATCGAACCGCCAAATTCATTCTGTTCCCCACATAGATGATCATGTAAATGAGATACAGTAGTGCCATGCCCTGCCCCTAGATACAGTGCTTGACTTCCTTGGCAAGGTAGAAGTTCGGAGGGTTCTAGTTTAGTCCTGAGTATTCCTGCTGCTAACTTTGAATGTCGAGGAGACCAATTTCTCCACTCGCTACCTTCCATTTTTCTGAGGTTCTCACCTCTAACTCGAACACCGGGAACTGCATTTTTTGACCACAATCCACGCCCCAATGTGAGTACTGAATTGCTTAACTTATTCATTTTACCACGTGATTTGTGGCGTGTTCGATTACTCATCTCCAGAGCCTCCAGGGATGTTGCGGGCCACAAACCAATAGAGAACCAACCCTGTTATTACTGCAAGAACTCCTTTCCAAGCACCCATTTCATTAGCAGGCGGTATCAAACTTGACTCTTGCATCCAAGAAAGAACTGCGAACATGATGCCAAAAGACGAGGCAACTAACCATACCACAAGTAGGCGTTCTCTAGTCTTTGGATTATCCAATGTCATAGCTTCACCTCTGTGGCTTGGGGTGACGCTTGCGAATATCCGCAACCTTTGCCTCGACAAGTGCTACTTCTTCATCACCCCAAGGCTCCCCGTCATAGGCATCTAAACGTGCGGCAATGGAGACTTTACCCGATAACATTCTAGCCACCTTCCCACGAATCCAGCGAGGTGAACGTGAAACCCAAGGATGTTGGAAGAGATGCCCATGCTTTGGCACAGGAATACCATCTCTAAGGTGGAGAAAGAAACTAGACTCCGCACCTAATACTTGGACTGTACCAGATGGTAAACGTGCTAATCTCTCACGTCCGTGGGCAGTCGTAGACATGCGTGCGGCCAACAAAGGACCTATCAGTGCAGATGTCGAAGGAAGGTGATCTGTAGCAACCTCTCTGATTGCAGATTCTACGGAGTCTAATCGACCTTCAACTTCCACTACACCTCTAGCCCACTGGGACAATGCCGCCCATTCTGAATCACTGATTCCAGTAGGGCTTGCTACCGTATCTAAATGAGTTGCAGCATCTTCTAATGAATCTGACCTAGCAAGAGCAATTGGTATTGTTGAGCGATTGTCATCTAAATTAATTTCAGGGAGAAAAAGACCGGCCCATTCAATCACTCTAGCCTCTAGAGTAGTCCAAGTGGCTCGCATCTCATCACCTGCTCTCACAAGATGCTCAAGTCTCCTGTCAGGATCACTAGAGGCATGAGCAATACCTGCCTGTGCAATCACTAAAGTTGCGGCCTGTAGAAGTTCTGCTTCTTCAGAAGAAATTGGCGGCCACATTCCTGATTCCAACTCATGAATTGGAGTTTTTACGGCTTCAGGGAAACGATCAGATAAACGATTAGCCTCATCTGTCATCCTACCTTCGCTCAATAGCGTTAGGCGTTTTGCAACAGTTGGGGGCTTACGCCCTGCGTCCCAAAAAGACTCATCGACTATCTCCCCTGCATCATCAAAGATACGAGCAAGGCGCCAATCCCAAGAGAGTCGCATACACGGCCCAATAGGTTCTCCTTCAAAAGGAGAAGCCATGCTATAAGAATGCAAAATCTACTATTTTGAGTTACAGTAATTGCTTCGTTTTGAGATTAATGATAGTATGCTGAAGGGTGTGGCTTAAAAGCAGAGGTTATGCCCTCCTTATCGGAGTGTGATAGTATCTTCTGCCCAGAATGTGGAACATTAGCCTTCCCAGGACCCGATGGAATCATCAAGTGCCCCAATGGTCGTTGTAACTATGTTGGCCCTGCAAAAGGCAAGGTCAAACTAAACAGTGGAGAAGAAATCGACACCACTGATACCAAGACCTCTTCAGAAGTAGCAGATTTGAAACACCTCACAGAAGTAATTGATGATTCTGAACAATTCCGAGGTGTACTGACTAACGGGATGTATGTTTGTCCAAAATGTGAGGCTACAGATGTATATGCAGAATTGAAACAGACTCGAGCCTCTGATGAGCCTGAAACCCGCATTCTAACCTGTAAAGATTGCTTGCACGGTTGGAGAGAATACTGATACAATAAATGTTCATTTTTGCTGTTGTTGTATTATTCACAATAGCGAGCCTTGAAAACAGAACAGCATGAGGCGACCATAGATGTCACCTGAACCTAAAGAGGGGGAGTCCGCCAAGTTTGCTGATGGCACATCAGAAGCGGGTGATAAACAAGTACTAGGTAAGCAACTTTGGCGTATTTTCCCATACATCAAGCCATATTGGAAGCGATTTGCGCTCGGAATAACATCTAATATGGGGGCACGAATCTGTGATTTGCTACCATTTGTTGCAATGGGTTTGTTAACCGATGCCATACTTTCAGGAGAGATTAACCAACTCAAAGAATTTGCATTCTATGGATTACTTATTTTAGGCTCTTTTACAGGTCTTGCAATCTTTCAAGGAGTCTCTAATTATTCATGGGAAACATTAGCACAATATCTTCAACACGACATAAGAATAGCCGCATTTGAATCATTGATAAAAATGGAAATTAGATATTTTGAAGATAGACAAACTGGGGATATTATGTCAGTAATTTCTGCTGATGTCAATCAACTTGAAAACTTTCTTTCAGATGCATCAACCTCCATGATTAGAATTGTAATCACCTTCACAACAGCATTTGCAATCCTTGTATGGATGTCATGGAAACTTGCATTAATATTGTTTGTCCCTATCATTTTCATCATGCCACTAATCTACTTTTTTTCAACTCGGGTTCAGAAAAAATATCGAGAATCACGTCAATCTTTTGGAGATATAAATGCTGTCCTCTCAAACAATATTTCTGGAATGGGGGTTGTTCAGGCATACAATGCTGAAACTTACGAAGCAGAACGTGTTGGTAGGGAATCATCATCATACAAAAACCATGCAATTGGGGCAACAGTACAACGTACCAAATTCCTGCCAGGTATCTATGTCATAGCTGGACTAGCATTTGGCCTTCTTGCCACAGCAGGAGGTTATCTTATGCTACAGGGACAAGACAGCGGAGGGATTTCCCCCGGTCAATTCGTCACCTTCCTGTTAATGAGTACTAGAATGTCTATGCCATTATTTATTCTTGGAATGTTAGTAAATCAAATTCAGAAATCAGAGGCAAGTGCTAGAAGAGTGTTTGCCATGGTAGACCTTGAGCCATCAATCGTTGACAAAGAAAATGCTGATGCCCTGCTAAAGCCGGCAGATTCTATATCATTCAATGACGTACACTTTGGTTATCCTAATGGGAATAAGGTGTTGAATGGGGTTTCTTTTGATTTGAAAAGAAATCAAAGTGTAGGAATTGTTGGACCTACTGGCGCAGGTAAATCTACAATTGTTAAACTACTACTAAGGTACTATGAAACTGACAACGGCATAATCTCAATGAATGACAAAGACATCAATGATTTGAAACTTGGATCAATCCGTGAACAAATTGGATATGTGAGTCAAGATGTATATTTATTCCATGGGACTATCCGAGAAAATATTGCTTATGCTGATCAATCTGCAGGTAATGAGGCCATTGAAAATGCGGCATCACTAGCCGGAGCAAATGACTTCATCGAAAGTTTCCCTAAGGGCTATGACACAATTGTAGGTGATCGTGGAGTTAAATTATCAGGTGGACAAAGACAGAGAATTTCGCTTGCTAGAGCAATATTGCGTCAACCCCCCCTGCTAATCTTAGATGAGGCTACAAGTGCAGTCGATACTAGAACCGAAGAAATAATTCAAAGAAACTTAAATCAATTCAAAGATGGAAGAATGACCGTTGCCGTTGCCCACCGGCTATCCACCATTCGAGATGCTGACCAGATTATCGTCCTTGTAGATGGAGTTGTTGTAGAACGAGGAGCTCATGATGATTTGATTTCACAACAAGGAGTCTATGCAGATTTATGGGCAGTGCAAACCGGTGAATTAGATAATACTACAGGTGAAGCAACTCAACATGATGGTTGAATTCGCAACCTCAAGAACGGTCCTTGTCATCAACTTGGAGTCCGGGTTTTTTGGAGATATAGATTCTCCACCATGCCTTGAGAACTCCACTACCGTATGACCAATGCAAAAGGAAGGTCATCAAAGGTGCAACCAGTACTGTTGCAAATGTGCGTGATGGAGAATTTCCTTTTGCCGCACCTAGCCAACAAACTAGAATGTATAATGTAGCCAAACTTACAGGAAGATGAACTGCTGTCCTATAATTTCCAAATGGAACAGATGTTGTAGAAATATCCCAAAACTTAGGCCATGCAAGACCACCGTTCGTTGCGCCCCAAACAAATGCGAGCAATGCAGAAAGCACCAGTAGGGGGAATAGCCCAACTGCAGTATGACTCCAGGCCTTCATACCAGGATGAATCTTGCTTGCAAGAATCCGCACAAGACCATAATTCTGAATCTGCTTCCTAACACGAGAGGGGTTACGGCGTCGGTGCCACATTATTGCTTCACGATCAGTCCATAATTTGTGGCCCGCCTGCTCTATGCGATAATCAAGCATAGCGTCCTCACATCCTATCGCTCCATCATCAAAACCTCCCACGGCATCAAGAACAGATTTGCGATAGGCCGCATTCACGCCGGGGAGTTGCTCTGCTGGCTCAAGGTCAGATGTGCCGCGTTTGCCATAATTTGTTCCAGCAGTAACCCATTTGGAGCAGAATGTGACATCAATTACTCTCTGCCAAAATGTTGAGCGGTTATCCGGTGGAGCAAAGTTTGGCCCCCCTACTCCAGCGACTTCTTCACGTTCAAACCAAGGAATCAATCGCTCAACCCAATCTGGCTCAACCCAAACATCATCATCAGTAAATAATACAATATCACATTCAACTTCACGAAGAGCAACATTACAAGCATCTGCCCGAGTACGTGAACCTTCATCATCAATGAAATGTGCACCATTTGCCTCGGCAACAGCTTGGCCCGGATCATCACTTGGACCTACGACTACAACCTCAAATGATGCACCAACTGCACTTGCTTCTGCATTAGGCCATGTCTGATTAGAAAGACCCTGTAAAACAATAGCCAACTCTTCTGAATTGCGTAAACTGGGGATTATAACGCACACGCGCAAGCCCCCACCCTCACTGGCCATGCCCCTCCGACCAACCCTTCCATTTCAAGTCTAATGTGCCAAAGTACCACTCTGCGAGAGATTGATATGTGAAGTCTGTGTGCCAATATTGATGAAAATAAGTCATGTAATACTGTTTCTAATGCTGCCTCTGGCTGCTCTAAGCCCTTTACTAGAA
>DASCSU010000019.1:0-18196 GCA_034399495.1 Candidatus Thalassarchaeaceae archaeon | reverse complement strand
AACCCAGCAGCTCTGAATCTGTCGAATGTACGAGTTAGACGTGGCCTTGTTGCACCCCATTGTGCTACTGCTTCATCTAAGGAAATAGCGTGGTTGGTGGCGAGTAGTGCTTCAAACACTTGACGAGTCAAATCATCACCTGAGGTTTGACGACTACGTTCTCCTCGGAGTCCAAAATCATTGAGAAAAGCATCTATTTCATCTTCATTGTTGATTAATGGGCGGGGTTCACAAATTACAATTTTTAAGGGAATTTCCTCTGTTTCTTCACCACTTTCCCTCTCTACAGAGCCCGTTTGCCACTGTTCAAGCGGAGCAAGGCGTAGAGCGAGTATTCCTACAGCCTCGCGATGAAGAATGTCGACAGCAGCAGATAGAGAGCCGCAACGTAGGTGGTGCATCATCCATCCATTCTCTCCACTTTTTGAGGCAACTAGTCTGATGGCTTGCAAACCTTTGAGATGATGATGAAGGGCAGTCATACTGATTCCTAATTGGTCTGCAAGAGTTTTGGCATCAACACCTTTCATAGGTTCTTTGAGAAGATGATCTCTCATCAAGCGATGCAGGGGTCGTTGAGTAGCATCTGAGGTATCAGCATCGTTTCTGCGCCTGACTAATCCAAGTGTATCAAGTAACCACGCAAGTAGCATTTCTACATCCTTCTTTCCAGTAGGTGCAGGTTGCTCTTCAAGCCGAAGTCTCAACATCTAGCCATTGGCGATATAGGCCGGTTCTAAGTGCTGTTGATGCTATCTGTTGTCTTGACACTACTTATCATGAAAACAATAGGTGGGGGAAATATTTCATCTATGGTGGATTATGGCAATTATGCTGCGACTTTCCGCTCATCAATCCACTCATAATCTAGCGTGCCAGTTCGTAGTCCAATCAAATGGTCTGCTAAATCTAGATCCTGACATGAAAGTATCCCGCGCCTTCGAAGCACTAGGACAGCACTGTTCACTGATGCGCGGCTTCTGCTGATGTCGCGAGCGAGCGCGGCTTGGGATTGAGGTAGCGGTTCTTGGACTAATCTTGTAACTACTTCTCTTTGAACCTGTGAGAGGCCGACAGGCATCATTTGCGCTGCTTTTTCATCCTCAATATGCATATGTCGAATAATTTCTAACTGACTGGGTGCTCCAGCATAATAGCAAGTGCGGCCATTCACTGGCATTGTAGTAACTGTTCTCTGTGCTTGTAGCACATCCAAGTGATGTCGTAGGGTGCCGTTAGCCACATCCAAATTTCTCTGAAGTCTGCGATAGCAAATACCAGGGTTACTATCCAAGGTGTCTAGAATTTGTACTCTTAGTGGATGTTCCCAATCACGTTTTCTATGTGAGCTAATTGTACCAGATATTGACCAATTCCAAGGTAGAAGTCCTGCGGCAAGGGAACCTATGCCGGTTAGCCCTGCAACTGCAACACCTAGGAAGGCATAGCGACTGCCAAACTGACTCAAGAGCGCCATCTAAGCAATCTTCTGTAGTCGGTCCCTATTGTATGTGTTGGTTAGTCGATTATGTGATTTAATCTATCAATCACCTTTGATAACGCTACCATTGTTAAGTTTCATGTAGGCTACAAGTGTACTTAGGAGCCGACCAGCACGGGCTCCATGCTCTGTTAGATTGTAGGTGACTTTGACAGGAGGACCATCAACAACAATTCTGTCAATAAATCCAGATTCTCTCAGCGAAGTGAGTTTATCAGATAGGGTACGACTAGAGATGCCAACTAAGAGACGGCGAAGTTCATTGAAGCGCCTTTCACCAGCAATGTATAGAGTAGCAAGGATCTCAATAGTCCAACGCGATGCAAATACATCTAGGGCTTCTACAGCAGCCTCAACTTCCCAAGAAATATCATGAACTCTACTACCAGATGTAAATAAGACTTCATTAGAATTTTCACGGAACAATTCGCGAACACGATTCCCTAAACTTTCGGTCTTAGATATTGCATCTTGAATTTCTTTGAATTGGTCCTTTTCTAGAATCATTGGTGGCTCAGGCATCACTATCCCCCGGTGTTACTAAACTCATGTGGTGTAGCCATTACACTTAGGTATATCCCATTTCACTTCTCTATTGATATAATACGGAGTACAACCATATATTACCCGAGATGGTAACAATAAGGAGGCATAAATATGGATGAATGGTTAGAAGAGTGGTTGGATTTTCATAGCGAGAGATTACGAGATGGCGAGGATAAGAAGATCCGTTTGAAGCGTGCTTACAGGAATTTCTTAGTGCCTTTTTGGCATGGTAATAATTGAAAAGCAGAGGGCGGCTAGCAATGCGTGGTTTTTCTAAAATCTAATGCTTGAGTATTAAACTGCAAGATATCGCTATTTGCAATATTGATTGTTGTTTAAATTTGAATCAGTATCCTTCTGATATTGCCCCTGCACCTAATAATACGAACAAAACTACATAGAACAAAACGGCTGCTATTGTAAGGCCTACAACAATCCATCCAATTACCATTGCAGCTTTTGCTGAACCAGCATCAGGATGATTTGGATATTGTTTGGTAATTGCAAGTGCTCCATTTGCCATTATTAATCCAGGGAGAGCAGTACATATTCCGCATCCTACTAAACCAAGGATTGAAAGAACCAAAGCAACAGTAGCCTGAGTTGTAGGAAAACCCATTCCCATTGGCACACCCATACCAACGGTTGGTTGTCCGACAAGAACAGCAGGTTGACCAATCACTTGTTGTTGAGGGGGTTGCCCATATGCTGGTTGAACTGGTTGACCCCACTGATCTGTATTAGGTTGCATATTTTTCACCCTTACATTCCAATTAGTGCTACACCAAATATGAGGATTAAGATTAATCCAATAAGTAATAACCCAACTTGCAACCAATTCAAAATTAGTCCTATCATGGCTTCACCACCCCCCACTCCAGTAGTCTTTGAATTACCGTAACCAACATGCCCCAATGCAACTCCAATTATTGCCAATGGCATCGAGCAGCATTGTGCCCCCCATAAAATAAATCCACTTAGAAACATGAGAAATGAAATAATCCCCATAATCATGCTAGCAGTGGCGGCACCATTGCTTTGATTCATCATTACATTAGTGACTTGAATTGGTGCATGTCCCATTGTGGGCTGGCCTGTAAGAACCGCCGGCTGTCCAATAATCTGTGGTTGTGGTGGTTGACCAATCACTTGTTGTTGAGGGGGTTGCCCATATACTGGTTGAACTGGTTGACCCCACTGATCTGTATTAGGTTGCATAAACTTCCTATGCTACCCTACTTCAAAGGCTTTTACTCAATTATTCGTGTATTGAGGACGTCTGCCTTCAATCAGTGCTGATAGCCCTTCTAGTGCATCAGAAGTGCCAAAGATAGCTGATAGTCGGTCCAGTTCGAGTGCTAACCCAGAATCAAGGTCATCAGTATTGATAGCATCATCAAGCAATCCACTAGCCATGGAGAGCGCTATTGGTGCTGTGCGAGATAGTGAGCGTAGTTGTCTGCCCACCTGCTTGTCTTCAGCATCAAATCCTTCTGGACAGGAACCTGAAAGAAGAGTTACCATGCTTTCATTTGAATAGAATGCATTACTGAATTGAGCAACAGGATGTTCTTCATCCATTGGTTTTCCAGGATATTTGTTATCAGGCTTACCTGTAGATGCAATTTGTGTAACTGTAGTAGATACCTCGCTAGGCTCAACGAGGTGTGTCAATAGTCCAAGTGCAGCAGCAGTATTGTGATCCATGAAATTGCCAGCAAGAACAGCCCAGCGAGCCGCTTCAACTCCACATATACGCGGTGTTCTCTGTGTTCCGCCCAATCCGGGGTAAATGCCGATGCTTGTCTCAGGGAACCGGAATTGAGTCTTGCGAGTACCTATGCGGTAGTCACATGAAAGCGCCAATTCAAGACCCCCTCCTAGGGCTAGTCCTGTGGTTAGGGCAATTGTGGTTTTTGGTGAACTTTCCAACTTGTTCAGCACCTCATGTCCAAAGGCGGTGAAATCGTAAATATCCACAAAGCAGTCAGCTCGTAATTTATCTACAAAGAATTTTACATCTGCTCCAGCAACAAATGCTTTTCCAGCCCCTTCTAGAACAATAGTGTTCACCGAGTCGTTAGAGTTCAAATTGTCCAATGTTAATCCGAGTTGATTGACAACATCTACATTCAAGGCATTCATCGCTTCAGGACGATTAATCTGTATTGTTGCAACGTCTCCATCTTGTGTGACATCAAGGTAGGAAAATGTGAATCCTTCACCTTTACTTGCCTGCTGAGATAAAAGTGAAGGCATTTCAAAACCGGCTAATTGAGAATACTCCTCTGCCATATTTGCAGCCTTCTCTACACCTATTCTGTTGGCCAATTCGAAAGGCCCTCTTGCCCATCTCAATCCGACTTTGGCGCCTCTGTCGACATCTTCCATAGAGCAAATTTCTTCCTCAACAATTTGAGCAGCGACTGCAAATACTTGTCCCAAGAGCCGTGTTGAGATGATTTCTGCCGCATCATCATCAACATCTGAATCATCACCAATTTCCCACATGTCGCCAGCCGCAACCATATCTCGTAGATTTTGGGCACCAGTATATCTAGGAGTATTGAGTTGTTCTGCTAGGTAATCAGTAGAATGTAGTGCAATTGGTGGCCCTGTTAGATTCATCAGAGCAAATGGACCCATGCCTATTCTGAATGCTTTGCAAGCCGCAGCATCGATTTGTGCAGTTGTTCCTACACCTTCCTCAAGAAGGAGGCACGCTTCATTTAGCCATGGTACGAAGAAGCGATTGACTACGAACCCAGGTTTATCTTTGCATACAATGACTACTTTTCCTAGGGTTTTACAATATTGTACAGTGCGTTCAATTGTTTCTTGGCTTGTTGTTTTGGCCGGAATCACCTCAATTAATCTGTTTTTAGCAGGGTGGTAGAAGAAATGGAGACCGACGAACCGATCTGGTCGACCAGTTGCTTGTGCTAGTTCATTGACAGAAAGTGAGGAGGTATTGGATGCTAGAATCGTCTTCTCATCACATACCTCATCTAGAGTAGTAAAGACTGCAGTTTTGATGTCAAAGTCTTCGAAAACAGCTTCAATCACTAAGTCAGTATCAGGTGCTACATTTTCTGTTCCAACCACTCCCGATATCCGGCTTTCAATCGCTTCAACTTGTTGAGGGGAAAAGATACGTCGCTCGACAGCCTCTGCAAGGAAGTCAGAAATTATGCCCTCTCCTCTTTGCACCCACTGTGCTTCACGGTCAACCATTTGCACATCAAATTCCTCTTGTGCGGTCTTCTGAGCAATTCCACTTCCCATATTGCCAGCGCCGATGATGGCGACACTCTGAACAGGTTCCATGATGCGGCGGGTGGTGACCCAAACATGAATTAAACGGGTCACTCTTCTTCTGCAAATCCAAAGATTTCCGAGAGTTTTGTTGCTTGATTAGATGGCGTAAGGCCCATTTTCTCTATATTATCACGCCCCGCCAAGGCCCACTTCTTTCGAATATCTGGGTTATCGGCTTGTTCCAATGCTTGATGCCATTTATTCCAGTCGCCTCTTGGCAAAAGTCTCCCGCTTACGCCATCTTCAACTGTGTATCTAATCCCGCCTTCATCAACCATCAATGCTGGAGTGCCAGCCGCTTGTGCTTCAATTGGTGTGAGGCCAAATGGCTCTTTGTAGGCTAGGCTGACAACAGCCCTTGCACCTTTGACAAGCGTTACTAAATCGTCTTGATTCAGTCTAGGCATTATGTCTAATGTAACTCCCAATTTATTGGCATGAGATTGCAATTGTTCTAGATCTTCCTTACAGCCACTACCAACAAGTGAAAGCGTCAATCCAGTACCTGCCAACATATCTACAGTATCCCAAGTTCCTTTGACATGGGATGCTCTGCCTATGGTGACTACATAATCGCCTGAATTTCCATCTCCTTCAATCCAAGCGGAAATATCTACAGTCGGTAGTAAAAGTTGAGAATCAACACCATAAACTGTTGCAATCCGCTTTTGAATCCAAGCAGAGTTACCAGAAATATGGAAATTATTTCGCTTATCTAGGCTAGCAACAAATTTTCGATCTCGGCGTTTTTGTTTTCCCAACAAAAAATGAGTGATTGAAAGGTTGCGTTTAGGAGTTCCATCGATATTCCGATGTAGGACATTTTCATACAAACCTCGGTGTGGTTCTAGGCAGTAATAGTGGAGTGGTATGTGTCGCGGGGTTAGTACGGTGAACTCTAGAGAACCAACTCCACTTGTGACATGAATAGCATCAACATTGGCAATTACCTCTCTCAAACCAGTAATCTGTTCAGTCAAATCCAGCATTGATAGCCAAGCCCTTCCTGCTTGACGACTGCCCAAAGCCCTAGCCTCTGCCCAAATTCCTGACGGTGCTTTCCACTCTTTTACAGGGGTTAAGTAGGGGATATTTTCCTCATCTAACCTCGCTCTTGCCTCTTTTGGAAGGTTCAATGATGCCAAAGTGACATCAAAACGCTCTTTCCATGCTGGCAAATTGTTGAGCAGGTCACGTTCTGCGCCGCCAAATTGCTCGAAACTCCCTTTCACCACCAACAGTCGAGGTAGGGGCGCGGATGCGGCGCACATGCGCCCTCGTCTGCTCGCCCGTTTAATATCGGCATGGGTTCGCGGGAGTGATGGCGAGGCGAGTTTTGCTTGCAAGAGGCGGGGCGTTGCCCCGTCAAAGCGGTCTTGGCCGCGCCCATCATGAGTTAGTTGACCGGCTTGAATCTGGACAGATTCCTAACTACGAATTAGCTGATGTAGTTGAGCACCCGCTTGGGGGTAATCCCTTGCTCCGATATTGGCGAAGAAGAAAAGGCCAACAAAAAGCGGTTGCAAAGGCCATCGCATCTTCAAATTGTGAATTATTACACATTACAGACCAAGAGCAAGCACATCTTGTGCCTCTCAAGTCGCCAGTTCCAGTTAGCGTCATTGTGCATGACTTATTTCACTTGAAACCGAGAAGAGTGTTGGACATAGAGGTTGGAGATCATAATCCAAATAATACACGTGCTAAGGATATCGAGTATCTTCACGAAGGTTTGGGTAGGGCAGATCTGTTAATTTGTATCTCGGAAGCGACTGCTGCTGAATGCAGAGAGTTATGGCCAGACAAGAAGGTGTGCGTAGCTCCACACGCGATTGATTCAGAACCATATCGTGTAGCGGGTGAGATTAGCTTGAGAAATTTCGTTTTACTTACAGTTGGAAGTAATGAGCCACGCAAGCGTCTTGATTTTCTAGATGAAGTAATTGCAAGTTTGCCGGAAGAAATCCGTGAAGATTTGAATATGGTAAAAGTCGGCTCTCATCTTCCACTTTCTGATGATGAATTGATTGCGGCCTATCAAAGAGCTGAAGCCCTTCTTTTCCCTTCTGCAGGCGAAGGTTTCGGCCTTCCTGTCCTTGAGGCAATGGCTGCGGGTTGCCCGGTTCTAGCTAGTGACCTGCCCGCTCACAACGAAGTTGCAGCCCCCTCCATGCTTCTATCTGCTACCGATAAGGATGCCTGGGTTGAAGCGATTACAGAATTGCATTTATCTTGGCTAGCAAGGGATAAGAGCCAGCGAGAACCAGATGCTACGGCCCTCGCTCATTCACAACACTTCAACATCAAAGATTGGGGTCAAAATATAGCCTCAATATGGGACTCAATTATGGGTGATTGAGGTGGGCTGGAAAGGAATATGGATTTATCCACTGACTGCTGGAATCATCGGTTTCCTATTTGGGTCATCATCAATTTGGTGGGAACTTCTCAAAGGTCAAACGCTCTACGGCGCTCTGTTTTATTTTGCTTATGCCAGCATTGATTTTGCTTTTGCTGCCCGCTCATTGGTAGGTTGGATTGCGTTATTTGCAATATTATTAGTAGGTATAACTGGATGGACAGGATTTCGCCTTAAAGAGAGAGAAGAGGCCCGTTGGTTTCGCTGGTTCACTGCCTTCATTATCGGTTGGTCACTTGCCCGTGCGTTCATTTTCCTCTTGCTAGACATGCAGTTTTTCCTCGGAGCCATCGTTACGATGCCATTTGTTCTAGGTACCTTCATGCTTGCTGCAACATTAGGACATATTACATCCCACAGAACCATTTCACTCGGTTTTGAGGGCGTCAAGAAGGCACCGATCTCATCTCTTTCACTGCTTTCCGTGTTGCTCATGTCCTTGCTTCTTACCTTGCCAAATCTTACGGCCATGGCAGGAATCCTACCTTCTCCACCGGAAAGACCTGAGAATGGATACGGTAGTACAGATATGCCCTACGAAGTGAATGAGTACATTTACGCAACAGATTATCCTGAAAGTATAACACAATGGTGGGATGATAGATCTCAAGAGTATGAATGGAACATACATGTCTTTGTTCCTGAGGGTATAGAAAAGGAGTCGATAGGGGTTGCTATCATGCTACATGGCCATGAAGGTGAAGCAGTGGAATTCTATCGAGATACTATGGAATCTCTGGCAGGGCAGGGGCTAGTAACTATCTTTCCACAGTATGTTTCTGATGTTGATTTATCATCAGTTCCGAGTGACTTTGAGTTGACATATCTATTCGGGGGTTCAGATCACCCTCAGCATGAGCCACGATTCACAATGGCAATGCATGGTGTTGATGCAGCATTTGATTTCATTGCCAATGATACAGCCTTACAGTCTGATATTGGCGGCGCCACAATCGATACTAATCATCTTTGGATTAGTGGACATAGTATGGGGGCAGGGTCACTATTCTATGTCTTGGGTATAGGATTGGAGCGCGGTTGGGGTTCAGAATCTTTAGTTCTAAATCTCGAAGCCCCTTGGGTTCACGCCACGCAACAAGCTTTGAATGGAAATATGTCTTTATTGCCCAATCACACTTTAGTTCACATTGTGGAATATGAAGATGATATGGTTGTCAAAAAGTGCCTAGGTCGCTGGCAATACGACCGAATTAGCAATCGTGACGGAGCAGAGCCACTTCCCCCTGAGCAGGTTCTTTTCCTCTTGGTTCCTTCAGATTATCGGGGATTTCCACGCCTAATAGCTTCACACTATCTTCCTGCTGCTGTGGCTAGGGAATCACTCTCTGATCAATCTTACTACCCCCGAATCGAGGCACAGGCAGATTATATCTCATCGTCAGCATGGAGTGATAATGACTCGGCCGATTCTGCTATGAAGTGGTTCATGGAACCAGGTGAGATGACCGATTTGGGAGAATGGGATGTTGGTGAACTCGTGAATCCTATGCAAATTATAGAATCGCCATTTGATTTACCTCAAGATGATTCTGATTCTTGCCCTACTTGACTATGCCATAGGTAACTTGTAGTTCTGGGGTTTAGCGATTCCAAGATTCTCAGGATACTCCCTAGTTTGGGTGGGAAGAGTAATTGGTATTATTTCTCTACCAATCAAGGCAACTCTGCTCTCTCGTCTATCCGCTAATACATCGCGACCAACTAGAGGGGCGAGTTTATGTGAAAATGCCATTATCTCATCATGAGATGGCATATTTTCTATAGTATGATTAGCCTGTGAATGCCCCACATAGACATATCCTTTCGCCTCAATCCAGTCAGGGTCAGCAATGTTATCCAGTCGTGCATAATCTTCGTGATGGCCCAGAGATTCGCCTTTGATGAGGGTGTGGCGACAGACTGTTCGTGTGTCAAGTGAGGGGAGAATTGCAAGGGTTTCCTCAAGTTTTTCCCACGCACTAGCATTAAATTTCGGGCGGCATAGGCGATTGAATAATTCCTTGTTAGGTGCATCCACACTGATGTAGAGTTGAGTGGGCAGCGGGTCAAGTTTTTCCAATACTTTGGGCAAACTCCCGTTTGTTACCAAGAAGGTCGATACTCCGTGCTGGTGGCAGACCTCCAAGAACTCTCCAAGTCGAGAGTAGAGAGTTGGTTCACCATTCAGAGAAATTGCAACATGCTTAGGATTTTGGGACGCCTCCCATTTTTCGAAAGGCACATCTTTGTGTCCCTTGAATCCAGTGAGCAGACGACGTTGTGCTCGTATACTTTCATAGAATAGTTGTAACGGGTCATCATCAATTTTTGTCAAAGTGTCAGAATGTGGTTCTCTCCAACAGTAGGAACAAGAGAGATTACAAGTGTCAACATTTGGTGCCATTTGCATACAATTTCCAGCTTCAATCCCATAGAATGTTCCCTTGTAGCATGCTCGATCACTGCGCAAATCCTCTTTGGTCCAATGGCAGATTTTCACTCCACCGTGGTCTCCTACTAGATGGTAGGATTGCTTTGCTAATGTTGCAGCGATTGGCAATTCTATCTTGGTAGCAGAATCTTGGTTTTCCATAGCACTCATGCATCGCACCTCCGACAACACATTCCACAGCGGGGCGGTGTCAGATAATTGTGGGACAGGCTATACTAATTTCAAAACTGCTATGATTAATTAGTTATCAACTGCGGATTGAAAGTCCCAAAAATTGTAATTCTTCACCAATAGTTATTGCATGAATAAAGATGATAATTATCAAACAAATTGTGGTCCAAAAGTGGGTTCTCACCCACGCCTTATGACTCCATTTTTTCCAGAACCAGTTGCGAAAATAGCCGTGTAGTGCAAGAAATAACATCATGCAAGCTGCAAGTGTTCCAAGATTATACATGATGGCAAGATTCTCTCCAAGTGGCATCCAAAGTGGAAATGATGAAACTAGGCTATTCCAGTGTCCGAATGCAAGTAGCATAGAATGAAGAATGGCGACAAGTAAAATTGTGGCCGAAGTAATCCCGTGCAATTTGTTAGCATAGACGCGTGATGCAAGCCATTCCTTCATGGTATCCTTTCGTAATCGGAAAATTTCCATCATAGTGAAATCAATTATTAGTAGCAGGAAAACAATAATTCCAGTCCATCTACCAATTAGATAAACAGGTGGTTCCAATAGCAATTTCCCATCCACCTTTCATTATCAATATCTATTCCTCAAAGGTCTTCTAATCCCTCATCGCCTAATTGAGATAGTAGTTCATCTGTATTGATATCTAAATTATGATTATCACCAGAATCTAAACTCCATATTTCAGTATTAGATTCTAATTCAGTGGTCCGTATCTTTTCATTTTCATCAAATTCTCTGATGCTTCTTTCTACCTTTCTTTTTTCCTTTAGGTGGACAGTATCACGAGCTTCAACAAATGTATGAATACCCCAACCAATTCCACCCATAATTAGAAATGAATTCAGTAAGATTAGCCACCAAGCCCACGAAATAAAAGATGCTTTTGACTTTAATTCATCAACGGATATCATATTTGGTTGAACAGTAGGACCACTTAGCATATCAGTTTCTGGATATGTAACTTGATCTTCAGAATCATTTACTACGAATCGGTGTAAGTGTTCCCCTTCTGATATTTTCAAAGTAATTCCGAATACTGTTCCATTAAGGTAATCAGTACCATTGATGGGGAGAAGATAGTGGATTTTCCCATCTAATTCAAGCCACACAGTTGGTGTTCTATTATCTACCCAATCAGGGTCTACAATCTCAATTAGATATGTGTAATTATCTTCAACAGAACCAGCAAATGGCTCTAGAGTCATTCTTCCATCAGTTGGTGGCACAATTGTTGGTGGGACATTAGGGGGTGGCGGTGCTTCAACATCTGGTAAAGGAATGAGATGGTTATCTAAGTGTGGAAATTTGATACTAACTCCCGGTACTATTTCACTTACTGAATAATTAGAAACTGCAGTAAAATACACAGAATGATTTGTGCCAACTGCTAAGTTTGGAATTAGATAAAACCACTCTTGACCTATTGATGTACTGTTTGCATCCGATAATTGCATAATATGGGGGGTGCCATCAATCCAAGCAAGCACTGATTTTTCTTTTGCTTCATCACCTTCAGCATCGAAGTATGTTAGTTTAATTTCTATTTCCGTTCCAGACAATATCACAGGGCGAGAAATATTTTCAATTTCATCTATTGCTGAGATTGACGAGTGATTGAAAACCTCAATTCCTTCAACAATAATTACTCCCGCCTCCAACCACGGATCGCTATCAAAACGTGCTACACTGATTTGCAAGTCACCTTGTTTAGGAATTCTATGAGTTCTCTCTCCTTCAGTTGCAAGGAAATAGTAGGAATGGTTTCCAGAATTCAACATAGTTTCTGTGACAAACTGATTTTCTTCAGACCAATTTCCAGTGGTAGTCAAATTAAGGGGGATAGGTATTCCATCAATAATTACTGAAATACTATCCGGAGAGATCATTGCAGGATTTGAATAATTTATTGAGAAATTGTAAACAGTATTTTCATTTCCTTGTATTGGTGAAATAGAAGCACTTGAGAGAACCTCACCAATGATTATTGGGCCACTTAGTGAATCAGTACCCGCGGGAAATCTAATTGCGCCAAAACGATTTACAGCAGTAAAATAATGGAAGTGGTTTATCCCAGAACTCAAAGTAGTTGTGAAGTTATATTGTGTTCCTGTGGCGCCTAAATCAGTTATTTCAGGGGTAATTACTGAATCAAAACCATCTAGCCAAAATGTGACATTAGTGCCATCCATATCGTCTCCTGAATCAAGAATTACAGAGTATGTGAAGTTCGTTTCGTTGTCTCCTACAAGTGGAGACAATAATCCACTAGAGAGGGCAGGTGCACCACCTACAAAGGGTCCAGGATAAACTCCCGTTAGGGCGCCATGTGGTCCTTGTGTGACTTCATTCCCTGCGGGTAATCGAGCACCACTAATTCCATCTGAACCTTGGAAATAGTAAGTGTGGTGCCCCAATCCCAGATTCATGTTTGAACTGATATATCTGACTCCTGTGACTGGGTCATCAACACCGGGATTTGCTTCATTAAGTGGCAGTGAATTTCCATCTAATATGAGCCTGAGATAAGAAGGGTAATCGCCATCAGCATCTGACCAAGTGACTTCAAAACCAAATATCTGATTAGTATCCCCCTCACTTGGAGTAAAATTTGGTGCTGAGAGTTGAGGGGCTACATTAGGGGGGGACACTTCAATCCCAGCAGATAGTTGATCAGAGCCAGTTCGACCTTCATGTTGAGCTATTGAAAAGGTATTAACTTGCAATGTATCGATACCCAACCCTTGATCGGCAGTTAATTGCCAACTAATGTTGACGGTATCGCCGGGAAGTAGATTGGAATAAGAATAAGTTGCAGAAGAAAAAGAAAACTTGTTTTGTGATGAACTAAGTGTTACATCACCATCAATTAACCAATAATCAGATTCAGATGGGTCTAGATTTCCACTAACCGTGAGCCGGACAGTTACAGTAAATACTGAGTTAATTTCTACTTCACCAGGTACAGTGAATTGAGAAAGAGTCACATACGCCCCGTATCTATTTCCATGGCAATTGATACATAGGTTAGAAGTTGTTTTTGTTCCAGCATCAGCAATTGAAATCGTTGAAGGGACTAATAATAACAACACAATGATTGCAACAATCTTTTGATTGGGGCGCCTCATATCTCATCTTCCTTATTAATTGATGAAGTGGGAAGTATATATTTCTATTTTGAATCAGTTATCGATTCAATGAACATTAAACGATTTTCACACCATTAGGCCAAAGCACCAGAATAAGCGTTTTTTCTCTAGTTTTTGGGTTGTGAGTTGTTTTTGGATCCATCCAAACTAGAGTTCCCTGAGGGTAAGTCCCAGCCTCATCATAGACTTCTCCACGAAGAACAAGATACGCTTCTCCTCCAGGGTGCATGTGGGGCATGAATGCCTCCACCTCTACTTCAGCATCAGCATCGTACAAAACCAATGAACATTCATCTTCTCGAGCAAGCCTTCCAAGCCTCACTCCTGTACCAAAATCTTTCCAGCGTACATTTTCCTCTAACCATTCATCGTCAATGGAGATTCCGAGCCAATCTGATAGGTTGTGGTTGAATGCCATGATCTGTTGAGATGGTTTTTACTCATGAGCCTTGGGGCGCAGACTTGATTGGTGAGGAGCGCCCGTCGTAAGTCATGGTTGCGGCGATTTACATCCCGTCATTTCCCCCGGCTTCGCCGTACGAGGCCTACATTTACATGCTAACACTACCGTTTTTCCTGAGGCTAATTCTTGTGATGCCTCCACTTATTGACCTAATTCAAAAGTATTCACCTGATAGGATGATTTTGTGGCAAGCAATAAATTCTTTGAAAATTAAGGGCCTTTGGGTCATTGTATTCAATGAAATATTAGCGCTGTTCCTTCCTTTCATTTTAGCGTTGTACGCACGCACTCTCTTTGATCCAATTGGTTGGACTGGTTGGGAAGAAATACCTCTAAAGGCAATTTATGCTCTTATCGCCGCGGGAGCCCTGTGGTTGGTTGGAGATTTTCTACGTGTTGTTAGAACTCGCAGATTGATGCGTTCAGTATCAGAAAGAAACAGAGTAATGGTCAAGGTTGCAGCCAAAGGTATTGTCCATGCGCGCGGCGTTCTTGGATTCATAGAAAAATTGAGCATAAGTGGTAAGTCAAAACAAGAATTAGCAACATCTAATGAAGAATCAATAGAAGAAGAGGCACCTAAAAAATCAATTCTTGGTTCATTATTGAGTATTGGTGGTTCGGCTAGTGAAAAAGGAGCAGAGGTTGCTGATGCAGCACTCGGTGTGGTTCGAGACAAAGCTACAGAATTAAGCAATAAAATGGATGACCAAATTCAGCGAGGAGTACAACAACAATCAAAGGTTGCAATAAAATTGTTAATTCGAGATTTGGTAATGAGTATTACACCGATTGTCGTCCTTGTTGGACTATACCATGTTTGGTAATTTCAATCATCTTCAGGAATATCTAATCCTTCAAGAATGGATGTAAACTCTCCAGTGCCTTCTGGTATGTTGTTTTTAATATTAGCAAGGCTTGCTTTCAATATGTTGGCCGCATTTTCTACTTCCTCATTTTTTGTAGCGCTTCTCTAGTGTTTTTCCCTACATTTCCACTAGTAGGGGGGGATAAAATAATTTGTAGGGGGTTTTAGTCGTCAAAAACTTCCACTTCAGCCCATTTTTTAATGAAATTTGTGAACTTGGAAGTAAACTTAGTTGCCCTTACAGTATGGTTGTCAACCCAGTGATAATTGCCTCCACGTGGTTTGTTGTATAGTACTCCATGATAATGGAAGCCGTGCTTATCCAACCATCGTTCAGTTACTTCGGAGTGGTCATCAGTCCGGCTTGTGAAGAAGGTGATTATGTGCCCTTCCTCGTACCATTCATTGATGACTTCAACTACACCTTCGAATAATTCTGCATCCTCCATTCGCTCTGGCTCTTCATTGGGTACATCTTCACAAATCGTTCCATCAATGTCAATTAGAAAGTTCTTGCATCCTTCTGGTAGGCTAGGGCTCATTGCCAATCCGCGCTCATCTACCTGGTCGACTAGGTCTGTCATGGCAGGGGCGCATCATAGGCCGTTCATGAATAAGCCGCTTTCTGTCCCAGCATTGAGAGTGTTCCAGGCAAATTTTCTTTGCCGGCGGTTTGCCAAACTTTGATGTGCTGAAATCCTGCTTTTTGCATTGCACTTTTCCATTCATCGATTGTCATTGTTGTCATGTGGACATTGAGTCTTGTTGACCATTCTAGGCTGGCTTCATGTTCTTGGTAATGATCAACTCCTGCAACGAGCCATCCATCTTTTTCCAACCATTCATCATGAATCATAGCTAACATTTCTTGTGGTTGTTTTAGGTAATAGAGAAATTCCATTGAATGAACTAAATCAAATCTTTTCTCAGGTATCCATTCAGGTAATAGAGCATGGTGATAAATACCATTTGGGTCTATTTTCCTTGCTTTCATTATCATTTCTTCTGCGCCATCAATTCCTTCTGCATGACTTGCTCCAAGGGTAGAGAGTTTTCTTACAACCCATCCATTACCGCAGCCAATATCAATTGCAGTGAATGGCTTAGTGAGTTTTGGAACTGCTACTTCTAACATTTCAGTTACTGCAGCAGAGTGGCCTTTTTCCATCCCTTCATCTCGGCCAGTGGTGGCCCAATCAGAAAAAACATCAGTCGCTTCTTTCATTTTATTCACCTGATACTAGTTTAGATTGAGCAATATATTTTTTCTCTCCAGGTGACACTAATATCACCCAAATTATTCCTGAAATAATTTGACAAAATGCAAATGCTTGAATGACTTCCCTAAGCGAGTAGTCTGTGAATTCTAGAATCATACTTGCCGCTAATGTAGATATTCCGTTGACCATTGTGAGCAATAAAAAATCAGTAGAAAACATTCTTCCTCGCCACTCGTCTTCACTTCGTTCTTGCAGAAGAACGGTAGAAATTACCCAATTTGCCCCGCTTGCAGCGTGTGAAAATATTACTGCAATAGCAATCCACCAACCCCAGTTGAGCCAGCCAATAGTAAGATATCCAATGCCACATAAAGATACCAACCAACCCAAGAGAAGGGGCCATTTATCTCGATTTGTAAGGCCGTACCTTGCAATGATTGGGCCTAGTCCTGTGCCAATTCCACGTGCGGCAAACATCAATCCGATCCCTGCCGCCACTTCTCCAAGACCAATTTCACTACCTAGGAGAACTAGCATGTAAACTAGCCCGCCACCAAAAATTCCCCACGATGCTTTGGCTGTGATGATGCGATATATTGCTGATTTTTTTCTAATTATATTGAATCCATCCCATACTTGGGCAATACTTCCAGCGATGAATGAACCATCTGCTTGGGCTTTCTTTTGTGGGATATCAATTGTAGCGATGATTATCCCTGCAATGATGAATGCAATTGTGTTGGTAATGAAGGCGATATCGACCCCATACTCTGCCACAACAACACCACCCAATGCTGCTCCGATTGCAAGTGAAGCCGACCAAGTAGCTGAATTCATTGCATTAGCAGTTAACAGTTCATTTGACTCAGTGATATTTGGCATTGCAGCATTTTCTGCCGGTATGTAGACCGCATGGAATAGCATCAACAATGCTGATAGGAAATAGATTAGCCAAACATCATTTTCGTCATTCACTAACAAAAAGCAGGAAACAGCTACAGCAGATCCAAAATTAGCCCCCACCATCAACCATTTTCTGCTGAAGCGGTCGGCTAACATCCCGGTGAATACTTGTGGGAAAGCCAAAGAGAACATTCGTATCATGAATAATATTCCTAGTGCTAATTCAGAACCCGTGAGTTGTTCTATCAGTACAAAAAGAGCAACAGTGTTGAACCACTCCCCAAGCATCGAAATAGTATTTCCAAACCAATAGCGCCGAAATGTAGGATTAACGCGGAGGATTTCAATAAAGCCAACCTCACGTTCCTGCATGGCTACCGCTAGCACCCATTCTCTATCATCCTGTGCATGGTGTTAAGTGCCAACCCTCATGAACAGCCTCGTCTGCCGGAGGTAAATGGTAAGCGACAACCTCGTCTGGATTGACTGCGAATTTACAGGATTAGACCCTAATGAAAATCGCCTCATTGAGATTGCAACAATCATAACTGATTCAGAACTAAACATCATTGCAGAAGGCCCAAGCATAGAAATCAATCAATCAGATGAATTGCTAGATTCTATGGATGAGTGGAATACCACCCACCACAATCAAAGTGGTTTAGTAGAGAAAGTACGGGCAAGCGAAATCGATGATAAAGAGGCCGAGAGAATGACTCTAGAATTTGTTAAACAATACACAAAACCGGGGAGGTCTCCTCTTTGTGGCAACACAATATCACAAGATCGTAGGTTCCTTCGTCGCTACATGCCAGAATTACATGCACATTTCCATTATCGTAGCATTGATGTCTCAACAGTCAAGGAGTTAGCTAAGAGATGGAATCCTGAATTAGATACATTTTGGAAGAATGGTGGCCACCGTGCTCTTGATGATATCCGTGAATCTGTTGCTGAATTAACATATTATCGCGAACATTTTTTCAAGTAGGGGAATCAATAATTTCTTAACAAGCCCCCTTAGTGGTTGTTTTATGAGAAGATATTGGATACTAGTTGTTTTGTGCTTGGTTACGTCGATGATGTCGACTGTTTCAGCAGATAGAAGCGATGCTATTGAGGGCGAGGCTATTATTGAATCATCTGGATATGAGAGTATCGACCTTC
>DASCSU010000018.1:0-19185 GCA_034399495.1 Candidatus Thalassarchaeaceae archaeon | reverse complement strand
CCCCATTTAGTAATCAGATTTGTACTACTCAAACTAACTTTTTCTGTGATTCTTGGCATCGTGAGGTTTTCATGTAACTCCTATGTCCGAGCATCGTGACTCGACTACGCGTGTGCGCGTGCGTGATGGTTTTGATGATGATGCTACCTTTGGTTGGATCAATTCAACCAGCGTCAGCAAACCCACTTACTGAAGGCCATTATGCACAATTGATTGCTGATGGTGATACTACAGTAATTCCAGCCCAGAAGCCAATGCCAATATTTGGTGAATTGCCTTGGTGGGATTATACTACTCTTGACTCAAACCGAAATAAGATTCACGACTCTCTTGAAACTGCAGTTGGCCCAGTAAATGTGGGGCTCTCATACGATCACACACCTACTTCAATTGACGAAGCAAGAGTTCAGGCACTTGGGCACACAGTAAACCAACTTTTACATTCTGTGGATGCCTTACTTATTGGTACAGTCAATGCCTCTGAAGTTTTGGCATTAGCACAACTTGATGGAGTTGTAATGGTTGAGCGTTATGGAGTTGTAACATTCTATGGTGATGTTCAGACTCAAGCGGTGAAGGCACGCAACTCATCCTTCTATCCAGTCGGAGCATGGGATCTAGGAGTTAGCGGGGTTGGGGTAAATATCGCTTTGACTGATACAGGTGTTGACAGCGAACATCCTGGTTTGGAAGGAAAGCATGTAGCGGGTTATGATGCGGTTTGCTTTGTTCATAGTGATCCTGCTTGCTATCTTTCGGGAAGAGAAACCGATGGTTCCTACGACCCTGATGATGGAAACCAACATGGAACTGCTTGCATGGGGATGGCAGCAGCAACTGGTCTTGAAGCAGATGGTACGCAATCAGAATATTATGGGAGCGCTCCGAATGCGTCCTTAGTAGATGTTCGGATTGGTACTGATATTGGTGCTGGCCCATTTGAGAATTATTTCTTTGAACAGGACGTCTATGAATCGGCGTTGAATGGCCTTCAATGGATAATTGACAACAAAGATACAGCTTGGCCCGGAGTAGATGAGTCACTACATGGCATTGACATCATCTCATTGTCATGGGGCATTACCAGTCACGAGAGTGGGGGTTCTGACGGTGAAGATATGCACAGTAGAATCTTGGATGAAGCGACTGAGGCAGGTGTCACAGTCTCAAATGCTGCGGGCAATGATGGTGAAGATAACGATGGTCTCTCTGGGATGAGCGCATCTTCCCTATCGATTACAGTTGGTGCAACTGATGATAAAAACACAGTCGATCGAGGAGATGACACAATTGCAAGTTACTCTTCACGAGGTCCTCGGCGCGACAATGGAGATAACAACCCAATCAACGAGTTGATTCCAGAGGTTTCAGCACCTGGGACAAATATTATTCAGGCCGAAGGATGCGTTACTAGTGGTGGTTGCAGCAACTATCTTAGTGACGCCAGTGAAAATACCTACACAGGTCGCGGCTCAGGAACATCCTACGCAACACCATCTGTAACCGGTGTCATCGCTTTGGTGATAGAGGCCAACCCTGACCTTGACCCGTTGCAAATCAAGGAGGTTCTCAAGCAGACATCAGAACGGCGCGGAGAGCCTTCAGCACCTGATATCGACCCATATTGGAATCGTGATTTCGGATATGGGATGGTTGATGCCTATGAGGCAGTGAAATTGGCTCTGCATCTATTAGAAAATAACCAAAGTACCAGTATCGACCCTTATCTTCAGAACCATTTGCTACTTCTTGATGAGAATACTACAACTACCATAAGTGGTCATTCATGGGCTCAACAAGGAGTTATTGACAAGGTTGAGTTCCGAATTGATGGTGGTTCTTGGAGTGAAGCAACATACGAGGTAGTTCCAGGTGAGTTGGAAGCAGGAACTCCGTTTACTTGGAATATTACTTTGAATCCCAACTCCTTATCCAAAGGAAACCATACTGTTGAGGTTAGGGCAGTATCAGGTGAGATGACCTCTTTGCCAGTATTGGTGTCGGTATCTGGTGGTGGGTTGGATTTAGATGCCCAAGGCAGTGGTATCGTTATGTACACCCTTGGTTTTGTGGTCCTAGTTATGCTGGTTGCAGTATTTATTGGATGGCGGATGGATAGTGCAATCTTCAAGTTGAACGGTTTTGCCAATAATCAGGATGAAATCCTAGATGCTGAACTAGTAAAATCAACGAAATTAGATTATTCTTCTATGACAAATACGGAGTTGAAGGATTTGTTAAGAGAAAGAAATCTACCGTTGAGCGGCAACAAGCAAGAACTCATTGATAGGCTCAATAGTGACTGAAAACCAACTCAATATCATGCAATTAATGTTGCAGGGGTTTGATATTCTTTGTCAGGTTCCGCCGGTTATGGCAGAGTTCAGCGAGCGAGCGAAAGCCATCCAGCCAACTGGCGTTAGAAAGATGTTTGATCTTGCTGGCAAAGACGCCATTCACCTAGGTCTCGGAGAGCCTGATTTCCAGCCACCTGATATTGCAATTGAAGCATTTTACCAAGCAATGAAAGATGGTCATAACAAATACACAACAACTGCAGGCTTGCCCGAATTGAGGATGGAAATAGCAAAACTTTGGACCCCTCTTGATTCCACTTTGACTGAGGACAATGTCTGTATAACTATGTCAGGAACTAATGCGGTGCTCAACTCATGTCTCTGTTTTCTCAATTCGGGCGATAATATCCTCATTCCTGACCCTTGTTTCCCACTTTACGGTCCACACGCAGTAATTACTGGGGCCGAGCCACGATTTTATCCCTGCACTTTCGAGAATGAGTTTGTTCCAACTATAGATGATTTAGAATCACTAGTGGATGAGAATACTAAGGCTATCATCTATAATTTCCCGAATAACCCCACAGGTGCAACATTAACTGTTGAGCAAAGAGATGAGTTGCTGGATTTTGCCCGCCGCCATTCCCTTTGGGTAATTACTGATGAAGTGTATGATCGCATCATTTACGACCGCCCCCATGTTTCATTTTTTGGTGCGGGTTATGAGGATGTTCTAATGATTCAATCATTTTCCAAAACCTTCGCTATGACCGGTTGGAGAATTGGCTATGTAATATCCCCGAACCTTGCAATAATGACTCAGATTCAAAAGATGCAGTATTACATTACTGCTTGTTCAACAGATGGGATGCAGTATGGCGTTCTAGCGGCTTTGCGTGAAGCAGCAGATTATCCAACAGAGATGAGGGATTCATTTTGGCAACGCCGTGATCTGATCTGCCGCAGATTGAACGCGATGCCTGGGATTTCATGCCATGTTCCCGAGGGTGCATTCTATGTTTTCCCCAAGTTTGATTTTCCTGGTTGGACAAGCGTAGACATTGCTCTAGAGATTCTCAAGGCAGGAGTGGTTTGCTCTCCTGGTTCTGCTTTTGGCGAGGCTGGTGAAGGCCATCTTAGGTTTGCTTACACAATTGGTGTTGAACATATTGATGCCGCTATGGATATTGTTCAAGGAGTGTTGGAACGAATTTCAAATTCACCACCCCCCGAGCAATCCGCAGAATTCTGAGGTAATGAAATGTTGAGTCAGATTTCACTCTTCTTTTTGGGGCTGATCTTTTCTTTATTCTTACCTCGGCTACCGTTGGTAATATTACCAAGATTTAGGGCGATGGATGGTCAATTAGCACCATTCCCCTCCCCTCAACCAATAGACAAGCATCTAGTTGCCCAGCTACTACTATTGCGAACTATTTGGAATGCCTCCTTTCTCTTTGCAGTGACTCCTTTGATAATTTCATATCTAATTCTACAAAGCCAACCAGTCCCACTAGTATTTGGGCTATTCATCGGTTCAGGTTGGGCAATTTTATCCCGTCTAATTCCTGCAGTAGCATTTTCTATTCCAAACACACCATACTCTACTGATTTAATTCATGAAATTAACGAACTAAGAGTATCTGAACCATCATGTTGTAATAATCCAGAATTGAATTGGGAGGTGGCCTCAGTACGCTGTTGCAACTGTCGCTATACCCATTTGGCACATGCTAGACCCGAGCTTGGAAGGGTTAGGTCTGATGGGTGGCTGGGTAGGTTGAGATTACTTCTTCTTGATGGCCATCCAATAGTTTCAGTAAATGAAAAGTAATTACTGATTGAGTTTAATCATCATCGCCAAATATTTTCTGAGTGCTTTCTTTTGCTTTGGCTAGGGCAGCTAAAACCTCAGATTTGTTGCCTTTTACTAGTGAAGTAGAGTCGTCATTTGTATCACTCTCTGATTCTAATTGCGAATCACTCCCACCCTCATCTTTCAATTCTGAGTCGTCTTCATCCTCCAAAAGCATCGCATCCTCGATATCATCATCCATGTTGACCCACTTTGCATCTCTATTGACTAACCAATCAGGAAGGTCGTATCGCCCCCCTCCTAGAACAGCCATTGTTGTGAATGTAGCAAGAGGTAGAACTGCTAGGGCAACGAGCATATCTAGGAATGAAGTTTCAGGAACCTCTACGTCGAGTGGGATGAAGGCTTCGATAATGCTCTTTTCAAGGGATATTTGTTGCCATTGCTGCAAGTCCGGTTGCATCAAATCAAATGCAATTCCCACAATTAGCCTACCAACTAACCAAAGAATAAGAACAGGGAACATCCAATTAATTCGAGTGACATTAACTAGGAATCTACGGGCCATGGCTGCTAGGCCAACAAACCGTTCTGCATAGTTTGGGAAACTACGAAGAATAACTGCAAGTGCTGCAAGGTATCCAATCATTGCTAATTCGAGTAATCGGTTTGGAACAAGCCAAGTTGATGGTACAAATTTTAGCATCAGGAGGGGGGTGATGGCGAGTAATATTTGTAGGGGGGCAGCCAACATCTGTAATCCTCCATGAACTTCCATCAACGGCCGTTTATGTTCCACCATCTCTTTGTTGACTATTTTCATCATTCTGCCTGAAGGTGATGCTAGAAGGTGCATTCTAGCACGGTCAATCATTGCAGGATCCTTCAATAGGCGGCTTGCTCCAAGTACTGGCATCCATCCTCCTTTTTCTGCGACACCAATTGGCATCCATCCTCCAACAACTAATGCTAGAATAAGAGAGAGAATACCATATCCTAGAGATCCGCTAAGAATCCAAGGAATTAGGTCTATTCGCAATAGTGGCCTTTCACCAAGAATGCCACCGAAATCAATGAAATAAGTGGCTGAAAATGCAATTGCTGGTGCCACAATCACTTGTCCAGTGATTATGATTGTGAGCCAAAGCCTGTCCGGGAGAGTGCTTCTTTGGCCTGTCACGCTGACACGCCCCGTCACTTGAAGTCATATTTCCTTCGCTTCTAGCGCCTCGCAAATGCACAATATGTGATAGTTACATTTTGGCCGTAAAGGTTGCTTTTTTCGACATCTGTCTTAGACAGATGCCAATCAACCTTTTTTACATGATAATGTTGGGCCGTTTAGTTGATACGAATGAAACGGCTGAAATCCCTCTCCCTTGCCCTGATTCTATTTGCCACATTGGTTGCCCCATTATCGGGAGTTGTTGGGGCGGCTGGACCAAAAGCGAATGTTGATTTCACAATCGAAGATATCACCATTGGGAATGCTTCTGTAGTTGCTCTTCAATGGGCGCAGCCAGATGGCTCAACTGTTGATTATTTCTTGAATTCACAAACATTACCAATTCAAATAACCTTCAAACAAGCAGGTTCATCTCTTCAAAGTACTGCTGCAACCGGTTATGTCCAAGTTTGGCATCCCGTAGGTGTCATGATGGCTGAATGGAATTTCTCACTTTCATTATCAGGTGGCCAATCTTCAACTCATGAAGTGACATGGGCAGCAAACGCCGCACATAGCGTGCTAACAGAGAACGGTTCCCTTGCTGGCGGATACAGTATCAGAGGGGTTGTTGATGGCGGACTCTTGGAAGGAGATACGTCAAACGATATGGGTGAACAGATAGTCCCGATTGCCATTTATTATGATGACATGGAGCGTGGTTATTGTGATGACTTTGACGGAGATTTCCAATCTGAATGCCAAGGTACCACCTATTACAAACCAACCTTTGCCTCTATTGGTTATGATTCCGCAGGAACTTTCGATGGTTACGGCCCTTGGATGCTAGACAACTCATCCGGTTATGATGGTACAAGGCATTGGCGCCATTCAGTCCCCCTCCAAGATTACGTCAGTAACGGGAATGATGACCTTGTTTGGGGTTGGTTTGAGCCAGCAGGGCAGCAATGTGCAGACCCGGGGCATGGTCTTGGTTATGGGGTGGGGATGAATGATATCACATATCTATATTCTACCAATTTCTGTCGGATTTCACTTACTGGTGGCAATTATATCTCGATGCAATTAGCAACTCAAGCATGGGGTGGGATGGGGCTAAATGATGAAGTCTCTCTCAGAGCAACATCTGGTTCAGGACAGAGCGCAGTGCTTCTTTCCCAAAAGAATCTATCAACTTCAGGAATCAGTGGTACGGCTGATGATTGGACTCCTGTTGTATGGGATTTCACCAATGAAACTAACAACCAAGTTTTCAGTTTAACTTATCATTTCCAGAGTGACAATTCGGGGGCATCTGCTGGCATTCACGTTGACCAGTTTGCTTTGTTTGGAATTGAGAAAGTGCAGGAATATACTATTACTGTAGATTGTGATAATCCAGAAACAGGATACCTTGTAATCCCTGCAGATCCTATGCCTCCCTCACTACATTGTACCTTGACAAACAATGGTTACAGGGAGCACACTTTGCAATTGTTGGGGGAAATCAACAATTACACTTGGATGAACTCCTTTTCTCCAATTAGAATCGATTCAAACAATTTGAATGACCACGATTACAGTGTACCTCTGAATCCTTTGGATTATAATGAAACAACTGAGTTTTGGGTCAACTTGACAATTCCACCGGGTTCAAATGTTGAGCAGTTGTATTGGAACGTTTCCATCACAGATGCCTATAATGGTGAATTAATGCACTATATGTCAATTCCACTTTCTGTTGGTGCTTCGTACAGTGTTGATGTGTCATACTATGGTCCAGGTGTTGCTCTGAGTTTATCTCTGGATGAAGTCGGTACGGTAGAGTTCTCACTCGCTAATACTGGTAATCAAATGGCATATTGGAATCTAAACGCATTCTTCAATCGTTCAGAGTGGGGTAACTCTAACTTCCGATTTTTGGATGCTGCAGTGAACGGTAGTGAAATTACATTCATGCAACTGCAAAAGGGAGAATCTGCGAATTTCTGGGGTGAATTTACGGCACCTAATGAAATTGCACCAGGTTTGACAGAAGTCACGATATTAGCGGCAGGCCAATCTCCAGCAACTGCGCAGAAGACTCGTAAAATAAATATCGATATCCCTCAATTCCATGATTTGACTATGATAGCGTCTGAGGATACTGTCACAGCAAAAGCGGACATGATGACTAGAACGGTTGAGGTAGAATTGACAAACAATGGAAACTCTCCAGAACGTTTTGATTTGGAAGTTTCTGCAGACTGGCACTTAGATGCGTCAGCCAGCCAGCCTATGACTGAAGAAATTGGGGCATTTGGGGACAGTAGTTCAATCTATGTCGTGATGCCAATGCCATATGGAATCCGCCCAGACACCTATTTCATCAATCTAAAAGCCACTTCTCAAGCAGACCCTTCTTTCTTCTTGACAGAGCAAATTGAGTTGATAGTTGAGCCGACTTATCTAATCAATGTTGAAGATGTGAATATGAGTGGTCAGACATTCCAAGGTGGTGCTGATTCTAAGACTCTATCATTTGAAGTAACCAACAATGGTAATGACTTTGATGAGTTCCTTATTGAGCTAGATATTCCAGACGGGATGAATGCTCAAGTCAAAGCTAGTAACCAGTATGACCCAGCAACTCCTCCTTCAGTTGAGAAGGGTGCATCAGTCAATGTTACAATTGAGTACTCATTTGATCCAGGCACAAATGGAATGTTAGAACTGATAGTTTCTGCTAAATCAATACAATCTGGTGATGCTTTAGGTGCTGTTGGTTCAGCAGTTTTCCAAGTTGGCACACAAGGTTGGATAGAGTTGACACCTGGAGGTGTAGTTACAATGGATTCTGATGGTTGGATACTTGCCAATCTTACAATTCACAATCGCCATACCACTAACCCACAATTCATTCGTTTGGATGTTCTGCTTGGAGATTGGCGAGATTATTCCTCAGCACGTGTACAGTCAGAGGACGCATCATTTGTACTAGACGTTGACCAAAAGAGAACTGCATCTGTGAAGTTTACAATGACCGAAACCCAGTACATGAACACCCCAGAAGGTGAAACATTGTTCAATATCACAATCCTTGCTACTGGCGATGATGATGTATCTCAAACTGATATACAAGTGAAGATTCTTCGGGAGAGTACGGCCGACGCACAAGGTGAGGGCGATGGGCTTTCTTGGGGTAATATCGTTGCTTTCATTCTCGGTGGTATCGTTGTAATTGCTCTGATTGTGGTGCTTGCCAAAGTGGTATTGTCTACTAATAGGGAAGAAGATGAAATTGTCTCCCTCGCAGGTTACCGAATGCAGTTGGAAGAAACCTACGGTAGTATGCCAGCGGCTCCAGATATCCCTGGTGCGACTACAGCGCCTCTGCCAGTTACTGATACAGTTGCTAATTCACCTTATGGTGGTGCTGAAGAGATCTTCCAACAGCAGGTTACTCCTGCCCCAGTCCCCGCCGAACTACCTCCCACAAATGCACTTCCCGCAGGCGCCCCACCTCTGCCACCCGGTGGCTTGCCTTCTGGTTGGACTATGGAACAGTGGACTCATTATGGGGCTGAGTACCGCCAACAACAGGGTTTGGATTGAGCAATTTTGCTCAATAATAGCCTATTTGCCCTCGAATATCTTTCGGAATTGATGTGTCAGGTTAGCGGTTGTCCTTAAGAGGGGTGTGCGGGTCGCAAACCCGCTCCGTAGGAGCGACTCATACCGGAAGTGGTTAGAATGTACGGCGGACAGGCACCGATTTTTATTCTCAAGGAAGGAACAGATAGAGTACGTGGCAAGAGTGCCCAGAGCAACAATATTGCAGCTGCTAAGGCGGTTGCTGATGCTGTTCGTTCAACTCTTGGCCCCAAGGGAATGGATAAGATGCTAGTTGACAGCATGGGCGATGTCGTGATTACTAACGATGGTGCAACTATTCTCAAAGAGATGGATATTGAGCATCCTGCTGCTAAGATGATTATTGAAGTTGCAAAGACTCAGGAACAACACTGCTACGATGGCACCACTAGTGCAGTAGTAATAGCAGGCGAGTTGTTGAAGCGCAGTGAGGATTTAATTGAGCAAAATGTTCATCCCACGGTAATCTGCCATGGGTTTAGATTGGCCTCAGAGAGGGCAGTTGAGTTACTCGAAAAACATTCAATATCTGTTACAGATGAGGAAACACTAGCAGAAGTTGCCAAGACAGCATTAACAGGCAAGAGTGCTAGTGCAGTGAAGGCTTTTCTTGCTGACATCTGTGTTCGCGCAGTCAAATCAGTAGGTATTGAAGAAGATGGCGAAAGAAGCGTAGATATTGATGATATCAAAGTTGAGAAGCGTCAAGGTGGATCAATCAAGGGTAGCTCATTAATCGATGGAATTATCCTTGACAAAGAGAGAGTACATTCTGGAATGCCGCGCTCTGTAAAAGATGCCAAGATTGTTTTAGTTAACAGCGCAATTGAAGTCAAGAAAACAGAGGTTGATGCTAAGATTCAGATTACCGACCCAAGTATGCTTGCCAAGTTCCTAGAAGAGGAGGAAGGATACCTCAAAGGATTGGTTGACAAATTACAGGCATCAGGTGCAAATGTACTAATCTGTCAGAAGGGAATTGACGATATTGCACAACACTACCTAGCCAAGGCAGGTTTGTTTGCTGTTCGTAGGGCTAAGAAGAGTGACATGGAAGCACTTTCCAAGGCTACTGGTGGACGTATAGTCACAAATATTGATGATTTGACTTCAGATGATTTGGGTAATGCCGCAAAGGTCGATGAGCGCAAGATTGGCGACTCAGATATGGTATTCATTACCGGCTGTTCTGAAGCAAAGAGCGTCTCGGTTCTTTTGCGTGGAGGCACTGAACATGTAGTGGATGAATTGCGCCGCGCTTTTGATGATGCAGTGGGTGTCATCAGTGTAGCTTGGGAAGATGGTTCAGTTCTAACTGGTGGCGGTAGTGTAATGGCTGCTTTGAGCCGTGATTTGAGGATTTATGCTGAAGGAGTTGGCGGGCGAGAACAGATGGCAATCGAAGCCTTCGCAGGTGCCTTAGAAGTAATTCCGCGCACACTTTCAGAGAATGCAGGATTAGATCCAGTGAACACCATTATTGAGTTGCGAAAGGCTCATGCTGAAGGAAAAGGGACTTGCGGCGTGAATGTCTTTGAGGGTGGCGTAATGGATATGATGGCCGCTAATGTCATAGAGCCATTGCGTGTTGTAGAACAAGCAATTCAAAGTGCGACTGAAACTGCAGTTATGATTTTGAGAATTGATGATGTGATTTCATCTAGAGCAGTTTCTGGTGCTGGCATGGACGGCATGGACTTCGACATGTAATCTTCTTTTTCACTTAGAATTGAAGTAATTAGTTGTGCGATTCTGAATAGGTTTGCTTAATGGCTGCGCGGTATGTTCAATAATCGACCTACGGTCGAAGAATCTACTCGTAGAGTAGGGTAGGCGTCACCATGTCGGAAGTTATCGTTTGGATTGATGACGGATGCATTACATGTGATGCATGTGAAAACGAATATCCAGAGGTTTTCAAAGTCACAGACGATTCTTGCTTTATCGTTGCTGATTCTAGAAATGATGGTGGTTTTGATACTAATGAGTCCAGTAAATCTACTTTGAAATCCGGATTTGATTTGGGCGCAATAGAAGAAGCAGCCGAAGAATGTCCAGTGGACGTAATAATGGTAGAAGTCGCAGGTGCCGCAGATGTTGCACCAGTTCAAGAGGAAGCAGCAGATGTGGCTGTTGATGAGATAGTGGATTCAGAACCAGCAGCACCATCCATGGATGGTGATAGAAGAGTATTGGTGCTTTCTGGTTCACAATCAGGCAATGCAGAAGGCGTGGCTTCAATAGTTGGCAAATCTGCTTCTAATTATGGTCTTGATGCTACTGTAAAGGGGATGGATGAGGTTCAGATTGGAGATCTTGCAGAATACAAACGAATTCTCGTTGTTTGCAGCACTTGGGGAGAAGGCGAGATGCCTGACAATGCTGAGGACTTGTGGCAGGCAGCTATAGGCGCTGGTTCACCGAAATTAGATGGGAGTCATTTCTCAGTCTGTAGTCTTGGAGATTCATCCTATGATTTGTTTTGCCAGTCGGGAATGGACTGGGATGGGTGGCTTGAGACTGCAGGCTCAAACAGAATTACTCCTCGAGTAGATTGTGATGTTGATTTCGATGTTCCATCAAATGCATGGATTGCTGATGCTCTTGCTCACATGGGGGCTGTTGGAGGTGATGGCTCATTCAACCAAGAAATGGTTGAGGTACTCAAAGAGAAAGCAGCCGGTGGTGGAAAAACAGCCACAGTCGGCTCTTCATTTGAAATTCCTGAATTAGTTACAGCAGAGATGCAAGTTAATGTCAGAGTATTCAGATATGACCCAAACACTGGCGAATCAGGTAATGATGTATGGCGTTGTTCTGTCCCTGGTAGCCTCAGCGTTTTGCAACTTCTGCACCTGTTGAAATCTACAGAAGACGGTAGTCTAACATTCCGTGATGGTAACTCTGATGACCCCACTACTGCGCTTTCAGTAAATGGGCGTAATATCTTACCCGGTCGAACAGCAATTTCTGAAGTAGTTAGAAATAATGGCTCAGAAGGATCCCTAAGAATCGACCCATTATCAGGCTTTGATGTCATTCGTGACTTGGCAGTCGATCATTCAGATTACCATATCCACCTTGCAAACAGCAACCCATGGATGCGTGCAGCAACTCCTGAAGGAACTAGGCTCCCTCAAGGTATAATGGGTACAATGGATGCAGTTACTGCAACCAATCTACATGCCTCAGGTGACATTCCAAGTCCTCAACTGATTCATGCTACTTCAGATACAGTTCCACATAACAGAGCGTATGTGGGTCCAGCAGTAATTGCTCAACTTTGGGCGCGTTGTTGTGACCCACGAACATCAGATGCAGGTAAGGCAGGCTATCTTGCAACCATTACTGGAGAGTATGGAATCAAGGCTGAAGCTGATATGAGTTCAGTAAGTAGAACTGGTTATGTCGGTGCTGCTGTTGGAAAGAGCCTGCTTGAAGCAAAGAGAAAAACATTGCAAGATAGTGGTTTTACTGGTAGGCATGGCAAACATGTTTGGTGGTTTTCAGAGACGGTCAAGATGTCAGGTCAACTCAATGAGACCGTATTGGCAGGAGCCACATTAGGTCCATTTGGCATGGCAAAGAATGCAATTACAGGAGTACTTCCAAGAATGGCTCTAGGATTCACTAGAACGGGTGGTCCAATGATACGAGATTTGCAAGCACTTGCGATACCACCTGCAAGCATTGGAAAGATGCCTAAAATGATTAATTCCTCTGTAGAAAATCACCACGAGGTCGTTGCTTTGTTCAACGCTTTTGATAGGAGGTTCTGAGAATGGCGAAGAATAAATACGCATATTTCCCGGGTTGCGTGACACTTAATTCTGCACGTGAAGTTCAGGATTCTATGCTCGCACTTGCTCGTGTTCTAGACATTGAACTAGTTCCCCTAAAGGGTGCGGCTTGTTGTGGTGCGGGTATGATGAAGCAGGCCAATTGGGATTTACAGATTGCTCTCAACGCTAGAACATTTGCTCAGGCTGAAGCGGAAGGTCTGGATGTACTTACTCCCTGTGCTACTTGCCAAGGTAATATGTCTGAGGATTTTGTTAGGTTATCTGAAGACAGTAATCTTCGTGAAAAAGTCAATGAGAAGTTGGAGGCGATTTCAGGGCTTCGATTTGAAGGCAAAATGAAGATGCGACACCTATTACATGTCCTAGTTGAAGATATCGGGCTTGATGTAATTTCTGAGAAGGCAAAGAATCCAATTGATTTTCCTGTTGCAGCCTATTATGGCTCAGTAATGCAGCAAGAAGGTGCTTGTGGTGAAGATGATGTCTTTGATCCAAACTATTTCGAACAGTTGATTATAGCTCTCGGTGGAAAGCCAGTCAATTATGATAGCAAAACCAAGAGCGTGGGATTCCCATCCCTACTTTCTGAAGAAGCTAGTGCATTAAGGATGACAGCATCTGTTCTTTCAGATGCAAAAAGCGAGGGCGCATTGATTATGGCTTCTGCATGTCCACTTTCTCATATTAATCTAGATACTTATCAAGTTAAGGCGGGGAGAGCATCTGGGAGTGATGTAGATATGCCAGCAATTCACTTACCAGAACTCGTTGCTTTTGCACTAGGTTGCTACAACGATAGATTTGCACAGTTGCGCACTCGAGTTCTTGTGATGGGAAACTAAAAGAATCATTCTTGTAAGATTTTTTTGATTTTATCTGCTGTTGCAGGCCCAATTCCACTCACTTCACATAATTCACTTGTTTCGGCCTTAGTAAGTGCTTCTATAGAACCAAAATGGTCAATTATTCTCTTAGCCGTTGTAGATCCAATCCCAGGTAAAGATTCCAATACGGATAGCCTGTCTTGACGATGTCCTCGTTCCTCTTTTTCCGTAAGGGGTGCCTTGGTAGCATCAAGAATAACTTTCTGTCCACCTTTTAGCCCTGAATCAATAATCGATTCAGCAGCTTGACAAGATTTTTCTTCAGAAATATTAGAGCCAATTGATTGTTGATTAGAATCTGCTTTCCCTTCTTCACTCAATTTCATCCTACCTCTTGCTTCTTTTGTCAATGCCCCAAGTAGGGCCTGTTCTCTTCTAGCAGCGATGATTAGGAATCTAGCAGTTTCTTCTCCATCTTGAGTAGTAACTACTGGGAGACCTAAGTCTATTGTAAGAGTTGCAAGAGCTCCCATCAATGAATTATTGTGTACTGCACGTTGGCTGAAAAGACCTCCACCTTCTATGAGCAAAAGTGGCCTAGGTGCAGCAGCAATTAGCCTGTGAGCTTGATCAAGCAATCTTCCATCAAGAAGTGAATCAATGAAATCTCTTACTCTTTTTCTTTCAATTAGGACCCTATCGCCAATTTTGAAATCTCCAACTTGCAATGTTTGGACATCAACATCCACTCCTTGTAATCTTAAGGTAGCAGCAATTGTAGTGTTTAGCTCCCTATGGTCTACAACAATTCTACAAGGGTTACTGGAATCATGTGCAAGTGGGTCTACTGCTTCAGTAGTCAATGCTTGAACAATATCTTCAGCAGCTCGAATTGCTAACTTTTCTAGACTATCTTTGGACATTTCATCTGACTCCTCGCCCTCTAGTGCTGGAGGTGCCATTGAAGGAAAAGAATCCAATCCAGTCTGACCTTTAGGTCGAAGTCTTTTGGGGTCTGGACCAAACGGTGAAGGGGGTGAGGTTGCAACATCCTCAGCATTTTCTTCTTCTACAGTAGTTGATATTCGTTCTTTTCTCTCACCTAATTCTGGAGTTAGTCTACTCATTTCAGATTGCATGAAAGAGTAAGCAGATCCAACGACTACTCCATCTCTGACCTTGAAACTGGTCAGATGTTCAGAAAGGTCATCTTTGTTTGGTCTACCCATTTTTCGGCGAACTCCATCAATAGCCCTTTGCATCCTTTTTTCTCTATAAGCAGCCGATGCTCGAGCGCCTTCATCTCTAGTTTCACGGGCAATTAGTACAAACACATTACCATCGCGATGCCGACCAGTACGTCCTCTTCTCTGAATAGTCCTAATTTCACTACCAACCGGTTCATAGAAAACAACTCGGTCTGCTCTTGGTACATCTAGCCCTTCTTCGCCTACTGAAGTAGCTACTAACACATTGCATCCCCCCTCTCGAAACCTTTCAAGTGCGCTCAATTGTTGCTTTTGTGTCATCCCACTACTGCCATCTCTAGTTGCTTGGCCAACAAATCTCTCAGGATTGATGTTGGGTGAGTCATCTAATCTTCTAACAATTTCATCAACAGTATCTCTAAAATGAGCGAAAACAATTACTCTGCTATCAGGATTACTTTCTATCTGTTCTTGAACTAATTCTACAGTTTTCTCAACCTTCTCGTGCAATTCATCACTATCTTGTAATATATTGTAGAGTGCAGAAATTCTTTCATCTTTGAAGAATGCGGATGAACCTTTGTCTCCCCCTTCGCCTGAGGTTTTTACGCGGCCAAGGTATTCGCGAGACGCTGCAACTCCTTGGCTCAAGAGATACCCAATGAGGTTGAGTAGACGTTGTGATTGGGCGCACTGTCTTGCAGCATTGTATGCTAACCCCTCTCCTTTGGCAATGGCTCTTTGAATGCGTTCACGGGTATCGTTTAGTTGAGAACTCGTTACTCTTCCAGCTTGTACGTGGTATCCTAGGCGCCTTAATTGATCTACAAGGTTATTCATCCAAAGAATGAGGGGCGCTGCCATCAATTTCAATCCTTCATCAACATTGACATGTATTTCCCTAATTTCTAATCCAGCGGCATATGGGGCTAATAATGGGTTTTCTGCTGTACGAGAATGAATCCTCTTCAAACCTAATCTTTGACAGACTTCCTCTACTTGTTCTTGTGAAGAACCAGGGCTAGCAGTCGCGCCAACTATCAATGGATTTTCGGCTGCTTGTAGGTATTGATCACCCACTTCTGCTACAGCATGCCGGCCTTTCGAGTGGTGGGCTTCATCTACAACTAATACGGAGACATCTTTCAAGTCTATTGAGCCACGCTGAACATCGTTCCTGATGACTTGAGGGGTGGCTACAATAATTTCAGCAGAATCCCATCTCTTTTGTCTCCTCTTCCAATCTATAGAGCCACTTACTGAAGTGATACTTTCTTCTGAATCCTGTTTGTCAATTACTGATTTCAAATCACTTAGATGTTGATTGACTAAGGCATTTGTGGGGGCGATAAGAAGTGCTCTGCCACCAATTGTATTCAGACGCTCTGCAATTACCATCCATTCTATTGGTGTCTTTCCTAGAGCCGTAGGTAGTACAAGCAAAGTTGGAGCACTTAGGCAGTCAGATACTGCTTCGATCTGATATGCTCTAGCCTCCACTGCTTCTGCACAGAGTCGGGGATGCTCAATGAAGGCGGCCATGGGCAACTAGCCCGATGGTCACGGTTCTAAAGGGTTCACCCGATAGGAACTATTTGATCCAAATTATAATTATGTCATAATAGGGGGTTAAAATGGTCAAAAATGTGATTCAGCCTATTGATTGGAATCCTGTTCTGATGGGGGGGGTTCATATATGGCTTGTCGGTCGGCGGGATGCTCACGTAGTGAGGTACCAGACACCAAGGGCAATGCAGCAAGCAACCCACAACCCGGAAATCCTTTCGTGAAATCCGGTTAGTGTCACGGTACTTCCTTCGCTACTTGGGCCGGCATTGTGCCACATCGTGGCATTAACTGTCGCAAATTAAACCGAAAAGGAGGAAAAAATCCATGGGAGACAGACACCGACCCAAGCGAGGTAGCATGGCTTTTAGCCCGCGAAAGCGGGCACGCCGACAAACCGGTCGTGTGAAATCTTGGCCTACCAGTGACAATGGAGAAGTCAAGGTCATGGGATTTGCAGGTTACAAAGCTGGAATGAGTCACGTTTTGATTCGTGACGAGAACCCTGGTAGCCCTAGTGCAGGTCAAGAAATTCGTAGGGCGGTAACAATTGTGGAGACTCCACCAATGCGTGTTCTCGGTGTACGTGGTTACAAATTAACTCCCTATGGTAAGCAAACTGCAGGTGAAGCCTGGGCATCTTGTGAATCCCTTTCTGAAGCACAACCCAATCTAATTCGCCGTGTCCCTGCTCGAAATGAGCACAACTCAGAAGATCACTTGTCAGGTCTCAAAGAATTAGCAGAAAATGGCAGACTTGTGGAAGTCCGCCTGATAGTCTCTACTCAGCCTGAGAGTGTTAAGTCAGTTCCAACAAAGACTCCAAATATTATGGAACTTGGTCTCTCTGGTAGTGATATTGGTTCCCGCTTAGAGTGGGCAGAAGAAAAATTAGGAGACATGCTTAGCGTTGAAGATGTGCTTTCCAATGGTAATGACCTAGATGTTATTGCTGTAACTAAAGGAAAAGGATGGCAAGGCTCAATCAAGAGATGGGGTATCAAACTTCTAAGTCACAAGAACAGCAAGCGTCGCCGACAAGGTGGAAATATGGGTGACTTCGGAACTGGATATGTCCGTAAGACCATCCGTCAAGCAGGTCAAACTGGTTACCATCAGCGAACTGAGTATAACAAGAAAGTTCTACGTATCTCTTCACCAGATGAAGATGAGATTACTCCAGATGGAGGATTCCTGCGATATGGTGAGGTTACAAATCAGTACATGATTGTCCAAGGAAGTCTACCTGGTCCATCAAAGCGTCTTCTACGATTCCGTGAAGCAGTACGTCCACGTAGAAAGCAGGACGCAGTTGAACTCACTTATGTCAGTACATCAAGCAAGCAGGGGGTCTGAAGATGAAAGTCAAGATGATGAACCTAGTCAATGCTGTTGATCAAGAAGAGTTCGATGTCGGGCTACTCTCTGAGCAGTACGAAGTGACAGTTAAGGCAGGTAAGGCAATTACCTTGCCAGAATGTTTCTCATCCGATATTAGAATTCGAATGATTCGTGATGCAGTTCACGCATCTCGTGCAAACCGCCGTCAACCATACGGACACAATCGTCATGTTGGCCGCCGAAATCCTCAACCCGGTATGAAACACAGTGTGGAATGGTGGGGTAAAGGACGTGGTGTTTCACGAATTATGCGTAAGACTGGACAGAGCACTGGTGCAGAGAACCCTCACACGCGTGGTGGTCGTAGAGCGCATGGTCCTCTTGTCGAGAAGGATTGGTCGATGAAGGTTAATTCCAAGGTTAAGAGGCAGGCACGAAATTCTGCTATTGCAGCTACCGTGGATAGCGAAACTGTGGCTAACCGAGGTCACCGATTTTCTGATGATGTCAAATTCCCAATAATCATTGATAGTTATGTTGAGGAGCGAGATGGCAAAAAGGAATCATACGATGTTGAAAGCATTCCACTAGCATATTCAACTCGTAAATTCATCGCTATCATGGAAGGTTTAGGTCTTGGAGATGATTTGAGGCGTGCAAAATCTGGCCGTAACATTCGTGCTGGAAAGGGTAAGATGCGTGGCCGAAAGAGACGCACACCCAAGTCAATTTTACTTGTAGTAGGTCAGCGAGATGGTCTTTCTAAGGCTGCTAACAACGTTACAGGCGTTGATGTAGTGGCTGCAAAGGATCTTTCTGCAGAGGATTTGGCACCCGGCGGAGACATTGGTCGTTTGACCGTCTGGACTAAGAGTGCAATTGAGGCACTGGAGTGATTGAAATGGATCCGTACAAAGTTATCATAATGCCATGGATTACCGAGAAGTCTCTCGAGGCTCGTAGAACTGCTGATGTTGAGGAAGGATACTTCCAGAATAACAACCGGCTTGAGTTCATAGTCAATGAAAAAGCAACCAAGGCTGACATTAAGGAGGCGGTCGAACGTCTTTTCGAAGTCAAGGTTGCTAAGGTAAACACTAGAATTTCCAAGATTGGTAAGCATGCTAGTGTAAAGATGGCGCCAGGATTTGATGCAGATGTGGCGGCACAAAAGTTGAGTGCATTCTAAGATGAGGTGGTGATGAAATGGGAAAGAGAATTCGTGCACAGCGCAGAGGTTCAAGCCCTAAGAACAGGGTATCAAGTCACCGTTTCCCTGGTGCTTCACGTATCCCTAGAGGTGCTGAAGAAGTCGCTACAGTCGTTGAATTGGTTCACAGCCCAGTACACACCGCACCCCTCGTGCGCGTGAAATTCAAAGATGGCAGTGAAACACATCTTGTAGCTACTGAAGGGATTGCTGTTGGTCAAGAGATTGCTATTGGCTCAAATGTCAACTTGAAGCCAGGTAATATTACTGAATTGGGACAAATTCCAGAAGGTACCCCAATCAACAACATTGAACTTCGCCC
>DASCSU010000017.1:0-20629 GCA_034399495.1 Candidatus Thalassarchaeaceae archaeon | reverse complement strand
GGCAATGGGGCAGTCTCCTACTGAGATATTTGCTGCTCAAACAGGTAAGTCTAGTTCTTTGATGAATGGTGGCCACATAGGTGCTGGTGGACGTGACTTACACATCGGTAACTGGCCATTAGGTATCCTACCCCCAACTGCGCCCTTGCCCATCGCTTCTGCAACAACAACCGGTATTGCGCTTGCAAGTCAGCGTCTAGGAATGGAGCGCTTCCACTTGGCACCAGTTGGCGAAGGTTGCAGTAGTAGCGGGGAATTCTGGGAAGCATTGAACTTCGCAGGGGCAAGAGGGCTCCCCATTTGCTATATGATTCAAAACAATCAAATCGCCTTAGATACATTCACCGCCAATCAGAATAATGCAGAATTATGGGCAGACAAAGGCAAGGCAGTTGGACTCCCATCATGGACTATCGATGGCTCTGATCCTGCTGCATTTTATGCTAGCACCGCCACTGCTAGAGAATTTGCATTAACAGGTGGCGGACCAACTCTAATCCATGTCGAAACAATGCGTGGCTGTGGCCATGCACACCACCACGATGACCTGTATCTAGGTGCTAAAAGTGGTAACCCACCAGGCTACGTGAACAGGGACCTGCTCTCTTATTGGGAGGCAAAAGACCCTCTGCCAAACCATCGCATAATTTTGAAGCAACTTGGAATCGAAGAAGAGGTATTGGTGCGCATGGAACAAGAAGAGGCTGAACTAGTTGATTCTGCGCGCGCTAATCTTGAAGAAATGATTTGGCCTAAGGGTGAGTCAGTTACTTCTGGAGTAACAAGTTTACACGATGCTGATTCGCATGCTAACCAACTTGCTAGATTGACTGGCACAACAGATGGTGATGAGCAACATATTACCGTCCCCTCAGGTAAAGTCACCATGGAGTTCTCTTCTGAAAATTCTGCTTCATCTTACAGTCGTGCAATTCAGCAAGGGATGGTAGCCATTGCTGAGCAATGGGGTAGTAGAGCAGTATTCATGGGAGAAGACATGGAAATAGCTGGTGCTTTTGGCATGAATTTGCCATTGAAAGCAAAAGGGCATGGTGACTTGCTTCTAGATATGCCTCTTTCAGAGTCGATAATCGTTAACGCAGCCACTGGTGCAGCCCTCGGAGGGTTACGACCTATGGCAGAAATACAGTTTGGTGGATTCGCAGCATTGGCCATGAACCCACTTATCAACAACGCTGCACAATTGCGTTGGCGCTGGGGAGCAGATGTACCACTTGTCGTTAGAATCCCGCTGGGTGCAAAAACACGTTCTGGCCCATTCCATGCAAACATGATTGAATCGTGGTTCACTAATGACCCCGGGCTTGTAATTCTCTTTCCATCAAACCCGCAAGATGCCTACGATCTCCTAATCGAAGCAGCAGCAATTCCAGACCCTGTTGTTTTCTTAGAACACATAGGTATGTATGGCCTAAGAGGGGGCTTGACTGGTTGGGGAGATAACATCAATCAAATTTTGGATAAAGATTCTGTTCAAAAACACCTAGATTCACAAAGTGACTGCTACAAGATTGGAAAGGCAGAAGTTGTTCGAGGTGGAGAAGATGCAACTCTCATTACTTATGGTGCTATGACACACGTCGCTTTGAAAGCGGCAGAAATCTTAGCTAAGCAAGGTAAACAAATAGAAATCATTGATTTGCGAACAATTCTACCATTTGACTCTAAAACTTGTGTGAACTCTGTAAAACGAACTGGCAGATACATGGTCCTTCATGAGGCGCAATATAGTGGAGGCTTTGGACACACCATAAGTAGCCGTATCCAAGAAGAAGCCTTCTATTACCTAGAGGCAGCACCAGTAATTGTAGGTGCTTTAGACACACCTGTTCCATTCTCCCCCACCTTAGAAGAACACACAATTCCGGACGTTGATTTGGTGGTTTCGCATCTGCAAAATCTGTGTTCTGTCTGAAATTCATCCGGAACCGTCATGAATTAGCGGTTTGAGCGTGGGTCGGGTCACAGGGATGTCGGGGGACGAAAAAGATGACGTCGGCGAAGATATCATCAATGAGGAGCCTAAGAAAGACAAACCACCAAAAAACAACAGAATGAGAGGTATTTTGAGCCTTTTCATGTGGAACCAAGTCCTTGTAATAGCCTCACTTTTCCTTGCCATGATGGGTGTTCAAACAATTACTGCTGAAGATACCAGTCTATCTGGAATCGCCATAAGCGCATTTTTACTTCTTCTCGCAATAGGTCTCCTAATTACTTCAGCCGATTTCTTTGTTGAAGGTGCAAAAGGGATCGCAAGAAGGGCGGGTATCGCTGAAGTGATAATTGGTTTGACTATCGTTTCCTTGGGAACTTCCCTTCCTGAAATTCTCATCTCGTCCCAAGCAGCTTGGGAGGCATACACTAACCCCTGCCAGGTAGGTGCTACTGACTGTGCTACTGATTTTGCACTAGGCAATATATACGGCTCCATATTGGTACAAATTACCCTGATTTTGGGGATTGTCGTGCTAATCAAGCCGATGAATGTGAAGCCTGCCTGGATTCAAAGGGATGGAGCAATGATGTTTCTAGCCGTATTATTACTTTCAATGCTAATCCTTGTCGATGGCGACTTGAATCGCTTTGAAGGAGGGCTTTTGTGTCTGATTTATGTGCTTTACATGACCTATTTAATTCAACACAGAGACGAAATTCGTAATGAAGAGTTTGAGACTATTGAGGATATTAGAACTGAATCTGGAATTGAACTCAACTGGACCGGGGCGTCCTATGGTGTGATGCTAATTGCTGGACTTGGTTTGGCTATGTTCGCATCTTCTAGAGTAGTTGACTCGGCGGCTAATATTGCCATTGAATTAGGAGTACCTTCAGCAGTAGTTGGGACTACACTCTCAGCGATTGGTACGTCTGTTCCAGAGTTGGCTGTAGCTATCTTGGCTGCAAAACGAAGCACTGGAGTAGCGGTGGGTACATTGATTGGCTCAAATATCACTGATCCTCTACTTTCAGTTGGTATCGCTGCAATAGTAAATCCAATTGAGGTAACTAATTTTACTCTATTCAATCAACTCATAATGCCTGCCACACTATTCTGCACTGCTCTTGCACTCGTTTTCATGTGGACTGATTTCAAGTTCAACCGGCAAGAAGGTTGTATCCTGATAATATGTTATGTTGCCTTCTTAGCCTTATTATATGGCGCCATATGACAATAATTAGCCAAGGCGAATGGTAAAGGCGAAACTACTGTTCGCCGCATCATGGTGGACTTTGCTCTCTCGGAAGAAGAGGAGATGCTGAGGGAACTTGCTCACGAGTTCGCTGAGTCCGAATTAAGGCCAAATGCTGAGCATTGGGACAATAATCGCGAATATCCTCGCGAAGCAATACGCCTTGCATACGAAACTGGATTGACCAATTTGCACGTCCCTGAATCTTGCGGAGGGATGGCAATGGGAGTGATGGCTGAAGTATTGGTTCAAGAGGAACTAGCATGGGGCGACCCAGGGTTTGCAACTGCTGCATACGCCAACGGTTTGACGGGCTCACCAATCATTACTGGGGCAACTGAAGAGCAGAAACAAAAGTACCTTGGGATGTTAATCAATGATGGCGCCCTATGTTCATATTGCGTCACTGAACCTGTAGCAGGAAGTGATGTTCAAGGAATCAAAACAAACGCTGTACTAAACGGCGACCATTATCTGCTCAACGGCACCAAGATGTTCATCACTGGTGCAGGATATGCTGACTGGTTCTTTGTGCTTGCATACACCAATAAGGAGGCAGGCTACAAAGGGATGTCAGGATTCATTGTTGAATCCAACTGGGAAGGAGTCAGCATTGGCAAGAAAGAAGATGTCATGGGACAACGTTGCTCTGATACTAGATCAGTCATTTTCGAAGATGTAAAAGTCCCTGTAGAGAACCTTGTTGGTGGCGAGGAAGGAAAGGGATGGTTCAACGCAATGGCCGCTTTCGACCTCTCAAGACCTTGTGTTGCTGCTCACGCTGTTGGGCTTGCACGCGCTGCGTACGAGTATGCGCTCGCCTACGCACAAGAAAGAGAAACCTTTGGCAAACCAATTCTCCACCATCAGATGATTATGGCAAAATTGGCTGATATGAAGACAAATATAGAGGCTGCTAGATTACTGGTTTGGAAATCTGCTTGGTTAGCAGATAATGGATTGCCAAATACTGAAGCCGCCGCTCACGCCAAGCGATTTTCAGCGGACATGGCTACTCAAGCTACTATTGAGGCTGTGCAGATTTTCGGAGGATATGGATATACTGAGGAATACCCAGTTGCACGTTTAATGCGAGCAGCAAAGGTGATTCAGATTTATGAAGGCGCATCTGAAATCCAAAGACTGATTATAGGGCGAGAAATTACTCGCTAGGTCTCTATGACCTTCTTTTATGTCGGAAGACTAGGTAAGAAATTACTGCTAGCGACAATACTCCAAATACTATGCCAATCACATCGTCAACTCGAAGGTAGAAAGCAGGTTCTTCACAAGTTGGTTGACGTGCAGGAGATGCTGAGGGCGTGAAGGCTGAAGTTCTCCCATCTAGAGCATGGTCGCCTTCTGGAAGAGGAATTTCAAGATGCGCCAGTGCAGTTACGACCACATCGACCACTACTGGTTCATTCGTCATCTCCCCAGCAACCGTGGCCCCACCATGGACTAGCATGAGTGTGCTTCGGTCAATTGGGCCTGAAGGGTAATGCTGCTGAAGGAATCGTCCACCACCTCCGTGATCGCTTGTGATTATTATAATCCAATTCTCATCACTCATATTGCGTTGTTCAAGAGCATCCATAATTTCGGTAGCCATATCGTTAGCAGCATTCACTGCTGCTACATATTCAGAAACTTCAGGACTGAACCCGTAATGGTGTCCAGCAGCATCAGGTGTATCAATCGAAACCAGCAGAACATCTAGTTCTTCATCATTAGTAAGTAGTTCAACAGCGCGGTCACGGACCAGTTCATCATTTCCAAAGTTCTCTAGGACATCCACAGAATCCTCAGAGAGAATCTCCTCACCAATAGGCCCCCACCAGTAGACTGCGGCCGTACGCAGATTTGAGTCATGGTTTTCAACAAACTCAAAGATATCAGGTACAGATGAATGACGGCTACCTTCGAATGAATTGTCTACCACACCATGACGGTCACACCACACTCCCGTTAGCATGCTAGACCAACCTGGCCCAGAAATTGAATATGGTCCTACGTCTGAATTGAAGGACCATGCACCGTTCTCTTTGATTCTACCAAATGCACTGTCATTATTTTGTGCTGCCATTTCAGCGACATCCCCCCTAACTCCATCTATTCCGATGATTAGCACCTTAGGTTCTTTCCCTGCACCATCCGCGGGTAGTTCATTCTGAAACTCCCCCGCTGAGATATTCAAAAACATAGATGATAGAAATATGGAAACCATCAAAATGGATAGAAAGTGATTTTTCATAGTTCTCACCCCTTCAAGGCCAATTACCCATGCCTGCCAAAGTGGTGGTCTAAAGTGTCCACATCGAGTTTCATCACGGTAGGTCTGCCATGAACACATGCCCACGGATTCTCTATTGTTGACATATCAGCAAGCAGGCGCCTCATTTCAGCAATGGTAAGTGTCTGATTTGCCTTCACTGCTCCGCGACAAGATTTCATGAAAGCGATCTCATCAGCCAGCCCTTCTGCGACCGTAAGTGGTCCATCATCACCTGAATCTTGTAATTCTGAAACAAGGTCAGTTAGAAATTCTTGCAAACTAGAATCTCCCGTAAGCATTACCGGAACTGAAGTTAGAGCTAGTGGTTCATCTCCTTCGGTGAACCCGAAACCAAGTGAGGATAGTCTCTCTCTTGAGGTTTGAACTACTGAAGTCTGTACAGGGGAAAAATTGAGTTGAATTGGCTCAATCAGTGGTTGAGCATTCCAATTTGCCATCTGATTTCTCAATCTCTCGTAGCGTATCCTCTCGTGCAGAGCGTGCTGGTCGACAACATAGAGCGCACCATCCCCTTGAGCAAGGATGTACGAATCAGCAAACTGAGCAAGCGGTTCCATCTCTGGAACTTCACTAACTTCGGCTTCTTGTGAAGAAGGTGGTTCATCCAGTGGCGAACTTGCATGGCCGGCACTGGAATGCCTATGCAAATCTCTCTCAGCGCTGGATAAAGCAGGTGCTGTTGGCGCATCAGCAAGTCCCGGCAAAGTCTCTTGCAAGGCAGGTGAAGTAGAAATTGGGCGAGGTTTGTCCTCCTTTTTCTCCTCAACTTTTGCTCCTTGATAAAATGAGGTTTGGATTGGCGGCTCAGCCTTTGGTGGAGGAGTTGCCCACGCAGGTGCACTCTTGACTCTACTAGGCTGAACTGGCACTTTCTTCGTAGCATCTACTGCTCCAAGTGGGAACTCCGCAGTTGCTGGTGAACCTGTTGGTACCTGTTTCAAGGTCTCCTTGATTGCTCTTTCAAGCCGCTCAAGAACCCTCCAAGAGTTCTTCAATCTCACTTCACGCTTAGTTGGATGAACATTGACATCTACCTCATCTGGAGGAAGTTCTAGAATCAATACTGCCACAGGGTGACGCCCAACCATCAAACGTGTGTGATAGCCTCTTCTAATCGCTTGCAAGAAGGGTTGTGCTGCAACTGGTCTACCATTGATGATAATGTGTACATCATCAGATCTACCCCGAGATATATCTGGAGGAGATATCCAACCACTCCACTTCTCGTCTCCTGGTGCATCTTTGTCAGCCTCAGGAGGGGTTAGTGAAATCAATCGCTCACTTGACGCTCCTAGAAGGTCGTATAGCCTGTCAAGCATATCTTCAGTATTAGGAGTCTCTAGGATTGGTCTGCTATCTACTGTCAAGCGAAAAGCAACATTAGGATTGCAGAGGGCATGGGCCACGACAACATCAACAACCTGTGCAGTTTCAGTTGCCGCTCTACGCTGAAATGCAAGTCTTGCAGGCTGGTTAGCAAACAGATTTCTTACCGAGATGCAAGTGCCTTCAGCCATTCCTTCGGGTTCTTGCTCACCAACATCCCCATCCTCTACTACAATTCCTGTACCTTGAGTTCCTAAAGGCCTGCTTGCAACCTTCAAATGAGAGACTGCTCCAATACTTGCTAATGCCTCACCGCGGAATCCAAGGGTGCCAATTGCAGCTAAATCTGCTGCATCCGACAGTTTACTAGTGGCATGGCGTGTAACTGAGAGCGTTAATTCCTCAGCGGGGATTCCATGACCATTATCTGTTACCGAAATCAAGTCAAAGCCACCTCGCTCAATTTCAATCTGGATGCGATTAGCACCTGCATCAACTGAATTCTCTAGTAATTCCTTAACCACTTGAGCAGGTCTTTCAACTACTTCACCTGCAGAAATCAGGCCAATCGTCTTATCATCAAGTTGGGTAATTGGTGCCCGGATTGATTCACTTGCTTGCTCACTCATTTCCAAGCCGCCCTTTTCACTCTTCAAGCCACTCATGTTGACCACGAAGGAGGCCTCTCAACTCGTAGATTAGGTCCATCGCATCTCTTGGAGACAATGTATCTGGATCAACTTCCTGTAACCTGGCTAATGCAGCTGCCTCGGTTGCCTCAAGTCTAGGCCTGTTGTCCGTTGGTTGTGCTGCATCCTCCTCTGAAGGTGGGGCTGCGCCAGCACCTTTCGGCAACATCCAGCCAAACAGCGATGATTGCCCCACATCTCTAGACAAAGGCGCACCATCTTCACCAGCACGGGCACCTTCAGCCTGAGACTCAAGGAAAAGAAGGAGGTCACGGGCTCTTTCAACTACATGTGCAGGCAACCCTGCTAAAGCAGCAACCTGCACCCCATAGGAATCATCGCAGGGCCCATCAGCCACAGTATAGAGGAATCTCAGTTCATCTCCTTTCTGAGCAACTTGCACATGAACATTGACCAAGCCATCCATTTCAGACTCTAATCCCACCAATTGATGATAATGAGTGGCAAATAGACATCGGCAGCCAACCCTATTAGCAACATCTTCTGTAACAGCCCAAGCAATTGCCAATCCGTCAAAAGTAGAGGTCCCACGACCGATTTCATCCAACAAGACGAGGGAACGGTCAGTTGCCCGCCTCAGAATATGTGCAACTTCAATCATTTCAACCATGAAAGTGGAGCGCCCACGCCTAATGTCATCATGCGCTCCAACTCGAGTAAACACTCTGTCAATCAGACCTATTCGGGCCTTTTCAGCAGGAACAAAAGAGCCCGCCTGCGCTAATATCGAGATTAATGCAGTCTGCCGCAAATATGTAGACTTACCACCCATATTTGGACCTGTCAAAAGTAGGAATCTCCTGCGCTTGTCAAGTGATAGGTCGTTGGGAACAAAAGAGGCACTGGCCTCAAGAACAGGGTGCCGTCCAGACTTCACATCCAACTGATCATCATCAGTAACCTCTGGCCTTGTCCAACCAAATCTTCTAGCATGATGGGAAAGGGAGCATAGCACATCTACTGTTGCAATTTTGCGTGCAATTAGTGAAAGAGTATGGCAGTGTTCTTTTATTTGGTCCCTTAACTCTCTGAAAAGTTGGTATTCCAAGTCATTGCCTCGGCTTTCAGCATTGAGAATCAATTCCTCTTTAACCTTCAATTCTTCAGTGATAAAACGCTCAGCATTTACCAATGTCTGTCGACGAGTGTACTCTTCTGGCACCTTGTCAAGATGTGCATTTGAGATTTCAATGAAGTATCCAAACTGGCGATTATACTTCACTTTAAGACGGGGAATGCCCAATTTCTCACGCTCAGTTTCTTCAAGATTAGCCAACCACTCTTTTCCTTCTGCCACCGCTTTACGGTGCTTGTCCAATTTCTGTGACCAACCATCTTTGAACAGGTTTCCATCACGAATTGTAACTGGTGGCTCATCGACAATAGACTCGCTGATTAGAAGTTGGGTTTGCTCTAGACTGAGTAAATCTTCTGCGCATTCTAGAAGCAGTTCATCACTGCCTTCAGTTAGCAAAGAGTGGAGTTTTGGTAAGCGGGCAAGGCTATCTGCGATTGCAACCAAATCCCTTCCATTAGAGCGACCATAGGCTAGCCTAGTTGAGAGTCGCTCTAGGTCGCGGCTTCCTTTCAGTGCATCTCTCAACTCCCTTAGCCGCCTATTTGCATTTACAAGGCTGGAAACTGCTGAATGGCGTTTAGTAATCTCTTCTCTATCTAGTAATGGCATTAACAGCCACTCTCGCAACATCCTACGCCCCATCCAAGTGCGTGTGGCATCGATAGAAGAAAGCAGACTACCTTGCTTCTCGCCAGCCATGGTGTGAGTTACTTCGAGATTCCTCAATGTAGTCTCATCAAGTACCATGTAGCGCTGCTCTTCAGCAAATTCGATTTCTCTCAAAGGCACTGTTGCTGTCAAGTGAAGTCTTGAAAGATATGAGGTCGCCATCCCACAAGCCTCCATTGCTAGAGGTTTGGAATCAAGGTCAATATGACCTAAATCCGCCACATCTAGAACTGATTTCAAACTTTCAAGTCTCGCTTTGCGTGGCACTTCATGAGTTGAAAGTGTCAAACTATCAACTGAAGCTAGAAGCGAAGTAACTCCTTCATGAGAGGCGTCATTGCGACTCATCACAAGTTCACGAGGCTGCCATCTCAACAATTCATCACGCAGTCTCTCAAATCGACCTGAACCCTCAAACTCGCCTGACCACGCTCTACCAGTGCTAGGATCAACTACAGTCCAACCTAGCCCATTGCTCTGGAAAATTACCGCTGCGAGAAGAGCTGATGATTCCTCTCCGATGAGACTCTCCTCGTATAGTGAGCCGGGTGTGTAAACTCGAGTTACTACGCGTTGGAGTAATTTATGACCTGGCCGCAATTCCTCTTCCTGCTCACATAGAGTAACCTTGTAACCGGCTTTCAGCATTCTCTGAAGATAAGTTTCCACGGAGTGCCATGGGACTACAGCCATAGGTACAGGATTGTCCGAATTCTTCTCACGACTTGTCAGGGTGATTCCAAGTACCTCGCTTGCAAGAACCGCATCATCGTGAAACATCTCATAAAAATCGCCCATTCTAAAGAAAAGTACCGTATCAGGATGTTCTTCCTTAATGGCGTGAAACTGTTCCATCATCGGTGTCGTCATGCCTACCCTTACTTCCACTGGAACTCTTCTTGCTCTTCCGTCCTACGGACGGATATTGACCGGGGGTGCACAATCAAATAAGCCAACCGATTAGATTTCATAAAATCCAATGCTACCCAATTAGTTCATCAATTAAACTCATCCAGGGACAAATATGGCTGAGAGTGAGGGGGCAAGCGCTGCCAAGTCATTTTTTGATGGTGGCATTATTCTACATACCAAACTACTCTTTGTCGCTGCCTCTTGGGGCTTAGCATGGGTCGCTGGAAGAGAGTTAGCAACATCTCTGCCAGAGGCGATTGCCGCATGGTACAGATATGCAATTACAGTCCCCCTATTTTTCATCTGGCTTTACTTTAGTGAACGTGTTGAAAGAGATGGAAAAACATCTATTTTTATCCCACGTGGAGAGATGATTTGGAAGATAATTTGGGTTGGATTTTTCTCTACTTTTCTCTACCAATTATTATTCATGCACGGGATGGCTAGAACTGCAGCAGGAGATGCCTCTGTTATCATCACTTTCAATCCATTATTCACAGCACTGCTAGCAGTTCCACTCCTTAATAGAAGAATTTCTGCAAGACTATTTATTGGTTTACTTGTGGGTCTTTTTGGAGTAGTGGTAGTTACTGGATGGAGCCCTAACAACAACATTCCATTTAATGTGAGATTAGTTGGTGATTTACTCATCATGTGTGCCGCGGCTAGTTGGGCTGTTTCAACTAACTTGATTAAGAAAATTCTTGATGATGAAAACAGTGATGTTGAGGGACCTTCAGCTCTGGCTATTGTAGCATGGTCTTCCCTAATGGGATGGGTGCTTCTAACCCCCTTGGCTAGTTTTGATTTCATAGCCTATGGTAGTGATTCTATCCCTAATAATTCTGGATGGCTATGGATATTCTATCTCGCAGTGGCCTCTACAGTTATTTCATACGTATGGTTTGCTGAGGGTATTGAAAAAATTGGGGCAACTGCAACAGCGACCTATGTCTATCTAGTACCATTCTTTGGTATCCTTTCAGGGATAATAATACTTGGAGAATCGGTTAGTTGGTCACTTTTCGCAGGATTATTATTAATTTTGTTCGGCGTGAAAATCTCACTACAGGCATCCAACGAACATGAGGGATAATGGCTTAATCACCATGGTTTGAAGTCGTTAATCCAGAACATATGGCCAACTATTGCTATACTGAATATCACTATTATCACAAAGATTAGATCCCCAAATCGTGCAAGACTTTGACTAACATCTTGGTTTGCTGCAGGATCAAAACTGAGAACTCCTACATTGCCATCTACTCCAGTTCCGTAGAATTTCACCTCACCGCCACCCAGTGAACCGAATTCCGCATCAACCACTACTGAGTTAGATATCTCATGAGTCATGGCATCATTAGAATGTGATGTGATACTAATTAATTCATTAGAATCACCGCGAGCAAACCAAAATACACCTTTTTCATCGATGGCTGCTGCAGTTGAACCACCGACTTCACTTAGTTCAACTATAGTGTAATCCGACAACAATAACATCGTACTAGAACCACCTGCTAGCATCATTTCTACATCATCCCCCCAGCCACCTGAATTAACAAAAGATGCAGAATGAATCGCCCCGCCGGCTCCATGGTGCAACAGGGTTAGAGTTGGTGCTTGACCCATTACAGAGTCAACACGGATTACTACTTCTCCTGATGGGCCAAAAGTAGGGTTTCCTAGAGCAGTATCATAACCAGTAACAATCACAAGTTTTTCATCGCTTGACAGATAGATATCTGTCATCATCGTACTAGATACTGGAGGAGAACTACCCTCAGAAACTACTCCATTAGCGAAATTGTGTAAACGTGTCTGCGAACCTTGTTTTGAGATTATGAACCCGCTCACACCATCATTACTTGCTGCGGCCATTATGTCAAGCGGCTGCATTGACCCCCAATCTAGGGCAATTGGAGATAATGATGTGCCATCAGAACTAGAAAGTGAACCACCATCTCCAGAGATTAGCCAACCAGTACTACTAGTTGAAATCGAATTTGGTGATATGTCGCCCACTGGAATGGGATGCAATCCAGTAGAATCAGAAAGATGTAACGGAGTTCCATCTCCCCTCCCTACGAGTATCAGGGCCGCATCGCCATCGCTATTCCAAGCAACATCTTCTATTGTTTCCCCTTCACCCAAAAGTGGATCCTCGACCACTCCTGGTAATGTCATTGATGCCTCGACCCAAAACGCGCCAACGACCATCAATACAACGAAAACGCCAAACCAAAACCACTGCTTCTCGCTCTCTTCTTGCATATATGCCCCCAAAGTTACCAACCAAGAGGGGGTCAAAGACTCGGCCATCAAACATCCCAAACCTTAGACAGGCTATTTATTCAACGGATAAAACGAGGCTTAGATGAAGTGAATGGCGTTAAATATGGGGGGGCGGTCGCCGGCCCTGCCTAAGGCAGGAGGATGACACATGGCACGAAAGCCCGCAAAGATGTACCGTCAAGCAAAGGGGCAATCCTACACCCGCCGAGAATATACTGGTGGGGTTCCAAACAACAGGATTACCAACTTTCACATGGGTAACCGCACTGCTGGAGAAAAGGGTGAGTTCCCTGTGCAAATTAGCCTTCAAGCAGATGAAGCATGTCAAATTCGACATACCGCTCTTGAGGCTGCACGTATTATTGTCAATGCAACAATCCGTGACGCTGCTGGACCACAAGGTTACTCAATGCGAATTCGTGTTTTCCCTCACCAAATCCTGAGAGAAAACAAGCAAGCAACTGGAGCTGGTGCAGATCGTGTCTCTCAAGGCATGCGTTGTGCGTTTGGTAAAAATGTAGGAACTGCTGCTAGAGTACAGAAGAACCAGAAGGTCATCACGATTCAAACCTTGCCGGCATTTTTTGCTGTGGCAAAAGATGCTCTTCGTAAAGCGAACTGTAAGTTGCCAACTCCTTCTTCTATAGTTGTTGAGCGCGGGCATGAAGTTCTCAAGGGATTAGTTTGAGGAAGGCGGATGTCGCCGCTTCAAACATCCGATGAGCGGATTAAGCGATTACGCGAGAGTGTTGTTGACGCCCCCACCATCTGGAAAGGAGAGTATGCATACTTCATCCATCCGCTTTCTGATGGAGTTCCTAGGCAATCAGGAGAAATGCTGGAAGAAGCACGTGACATTGTCCTAGAAATGGTAGATTGGGATAATATCGATTTAATCCTAGGAATTGAAGCGATGGGGATTCCCCTCGCTGCTTGTCTATCCATCAAAACAGGAATACCCTTGGTAATTGGCAGAAAAAGACCATACGAACTACCTGGTGAAGTAACAGTAGATCAATCCACTGGCTACTCAAAAGGTAGTATTTTCATCAATGATGTCAAAGCAAATGAGCGAGTCTTTGTTGTTGATGATGTAATCAGCACTGGTGGAACTCTACGTGCAGTTCTTACCGCTGTAGAAAAGGCAGGGGCTATCGTTCAAGATGTAGTTGCAGTATTCGAAAAAGGTTCCATCGTTAGTGAATTAGTGGCCGATACAGGATGGCCAATTCGCTCTCTAGTAAGAGTTAGGATGGAAGGTGAAAAGGTCATCCTTCTGGACTAGGTGGTTAAATGGACCTTAACAGACACGATTTCCAACTAGACGAATTAGTTGAGAAGATACGTTCAGGTGACCATCGCCTAGTCGCATTACAATTACCTGAAGGATTGAAGATACAAGCCCTAGAGATTATTGATAAATTAGAATCTGAAACTGATGCAAAGATCGTCGTTGCAGCAGACCCTTGTTACGGTTCTTGTGACCTAGTACATCACAAAATGCAGATGATGAAAGTTGACCTAGTTGCACATATGGGCCATAGCCAAATGAACATTGATTCTGGAATGGAAACTCAATTCATCAATGTCACATACGATGGCGACCCAGAATTAGCCCCTGTAATCCCCTTTCTAGAAGAACATAGAAAAATTGCGCAAGAGAAATTAATCAATTCGCAAGGATCTAGTGAAATTACTGAAGATGAGGCAAAAGAAAGATTCCTTGACGCAGTAGGAAGAATTGCCCCCTTAACAGATGCCAAATTAGGACTTGTAGGGTCAATACAACACTTACACCTACTTCCCGATTTCAAACAGAGGTTAGAAGAATCTGGATTTGAGGTAGTAATCCCAACTGGTGGTAAACGTCTGACCTTCCCCGGACAAGTGCTTGGGTGTAACTACTCAGGTGATGATGATTCAATTGGCCACTATCTTTTCCTGGGCTCTGGAGATTTCCACCCACAGGGGCTCTTTCTACACACTGGTAAGCCATTAGCAATGCTTGACCCATACACGGGTGATGCTGGTGAGATGAAAATTGAGAAAATTGAGCGGATTCTAAGGCAGAGATTTGGTTTGATTATGGCATCTGATAAGGCTGAATCATTTGGTATTCTAATTGGTGAAAAACCTGGTCAAATGCGGCGTGGTGTGGCTTTAAAGTTGAAGAGAATGCTCGAAAAACATGGAAAGAAGGGATATCTTCTAGCTTTGGAGCATATTGGGCCAGAACTGATTGATTTCTATCCCGTTGATGCTTTTGTCAATACCGCTTGCCCACGAATTGCAATTGACGATTCGGTGAGATATTCAAAACCACTCCTAACTCCTTTTGAATTAGAAGTAGTCCTAGGTGAGAAGATGTGGCAAGATGGATACCACTTCGATGAAATTCCTTGAGGGCTGATTCAAATTATTTATCGGATTTTTCCGTAGTTATTAGATTCTTAGTGACTGATTCTAAGCGCGTAAGGTCACTTGTCAACTGATTGATTTGATTTTCAGCCTCTTCAATAAATGGTTGAATGAGTTCTACGAAATCCCCATTCAAACTGTATCGGTGGCTTGGTCTACCACGTCCCCCACTCTTCAGTGGCTCAATTGCGATCAAATCATTGGTGAGTAAATGTTGTACTGCTACGCTAATTTCGGGCTGACGCAGTTTGCAAACTTTCTGCAAATTTCTGCTACTTTGGAATTGTCCATCTCTTAGAGCAACCAAAACACGGGCAACATTTTGCTCAACACCAATGTTGGCAAGCATCTCAACCATTTCGTTTATTTGTTCGGTAGCCCGGCTCTGAGAGTTGGCTACCTGTTCCGCCATATCCTTCGGTCTTCTCCACGCGAATATAATCTCTATGTCAAATAGAATGTTTTGTGCACTTTCAAGATGATTTGCAAACATATTTTTGCGGACTGAAATCTTTACTGAAATTATAAAGTGACGTGTCTGAGATTTTGTCCACCCATCACTTCTATGTAAGAACAATTCATTTCAATCAAACGTTGTTTTAGTCTCTTGTCTACTGTTAGTACAGGCCAATTCTCTGTTGACGAAACTATCACTAATTGATCATCAGGGTGTTTAGCCTCTTCAGGACCCTCAATTATCTCTGAGCGAGTCACTAATAATTCGAGTAGAAGAGCTGTTGTTGAATAAGATTGAAGACGTTCCAACTCATTGAGCACTTTTTGTAGTAACACGGGCTCAAAATCACCAACTACATCAGACATTGCATGATCTATGTTCAAACCTGCCTCAATGATTGCAACCCAACCACAAGCATCTACCAATACTTTCGTCATCGTCCCACCTCATTTAATGGTGGCATAACCGATTAGGCGCCAACGTGCACCAATTCGACGAGAAAGTGTGATACGCCCACCTTTAGAAGCACAAATAGGTAGACGTAATGTAAGGGTTGCATTTGTTCCTTTGACAAAAGACACTACTCCTACAGAGGTAGCAGTAGCAGCATTAACCATCAACATCTCATTGGGTTGTAGAGGTCTAACTGGATCAGCAGAGCCACCTCCACCAGAGACCATTTCTTTGAGTAGTGTCAAATCTAATTCGACTTCATTCCAAATAGGAGGTAATTCGCCCTCCCTTGCTACTACTTGCCCAGATAATTCGTCCGCCTTCGTAATGCTTGGATCTAGAGGAGTAGCCATGCCACACAAACCACCAGCATGCATTGTATCAAGGTCATTTCCACCCCCCTTGAGACTGATGATTTTTGTCATGATTGGCTCCCAAGAGACTTTCTTACCTTGTACAACCTTCCGCCCTGGCGCCACACAAACTTTGTCGCCAACGTTGAATGTGCCACTGACAATACTTCCTCCAATTACTCCACCCTTGAGTTGTGGAGGTCTTGCCCCAGGTCTATTTATGTCGAAAGAACGGGCAACATGGAGAACGCCAGCATCCTTTGAGTCACTCTTTGGTGAAGGTATATGCTCTTCAATAGCCGAGATTAATATGTCAAGATTCACATCATGGTGGGCAGATACTGGAATCACAGGTGCATTTTCAGCGATTGTTCCTTTAAGGAATTCTTTGATTTCGCCATAAGAAGCCATTGCTCTTTCACGAGATACGATATCTATCTTATTTTGAACGACTACGATATTTTCAATGCCTGCAATTTCTAGTGCCATCAAATGTTCGCGGGTTTGCGCTTGAGGACAATCTTCGTTAGCAGCAATTAGTAGCAGAGCACCATCCATTATACTAGCGCCGCTAATCATCACAGCCATCAGTGTCTCGTGACCAGGAGCATCAACAAAAGAGATTACTCGAGATAATTCCTTCTCATCATCCTTTTTCCCACCGGGTTTCTTTCCAGTGGTGTAGTACTCGCCCTTCTTGGTTTTGTAGAATGCTGTATCAGCATACCCCAATTTGATAGAAATACCACGCTTTCTCTCTTCAGAATGGGTATCAGTCCAAGTACCAGAAAGAGCTTGAGTTAGAGTCGTTTTACCGTGGTCAACATGACCAACTAATCCGATATTAACTTCAGGCTGGCGGGGAAGTTTGGTCGCCAGTTGAAATCCACTCCTTATGCATGCTATCACGACTCGTCAGACTCGCCTTTTTTCTTGCCCTCTTTATCAGGGAACAAATCGGCCAGTTTCTTCTTGCCGCTTTCAACGACCTTCAGATTCAACTGTCTAGTATCCTGTGTGATGGTGTTTCCACGGAAATATCGGCGCTTACGAATGCCATTGTACCTATAACGGTAGAGTTTGCCTTTCTTTTTGACTAATTTGTGGGCCTTGTATCCAACACCCTGTGTAACCAACACTGCTTGACGGTTACCACCTGCTATGTCGCTACGCATTGGTGTACCTGTTTTATCAGAGCCACCTGTAATCTGTAGTGTATAGCCAAGTAGAGACTGATCACCTTCTCCAACGAACTGTCCGTCAACAACATCACCAATCTTTTTCCCAAGGAAATGATTGTAGTTTGCACCTTTGATTTCAACGGAATATGACTTACCCTTACTTGCAGAGTCAGTGTCGTTTACCGCCGCCTTAAATGAAGCGTCTCCTTTCACAGCCATGTCGTTCAGCATCCCGCCGACAAGCGGCCCATATAAGGCAATTGCGCCCTATAAGGGCGGGCTTATTTTCATCCTCAACCCTGCTCAAGGGTGTTTTCAAGGCGTTTCTCAAGACTTCCAGGCGATGCTGCAGGCATAGAAAGAAATTGAGTTCTACCACGGCCCTCACTGCGGCTATCGGTGCGCGCTTCGATTAATTCCAATGCCTCAAGACGCTTGAGATGCTTCCAAAATGTCGTGTGGCTACGGGGTTCAGTCTCATATTCTTCACAAACCACGCGGTACAATTTCTCACTATCGCCAGTAGTAACTTCATCCTCTTTTCGAAGGCGGCGGCAGAGGGCTAGAAGGATCATCTGTGCATGACGATTCAAATCATCAACCACACTAGGCTCAAAAGTACGACCAATTTCTCGTGACTGCCAACGAACATCGTCTGCTAATACCTCTGCTCTACCAGCCTTCTCCGCCTTTTTGACTGATGCTTCGAGTAATTCAATGGCAACTCTTGCATCTCCTGTTTCAGATGCACGTTGACCTATTGTGCGAAGTACTCCTTCAGACACTGTCCCTTCTTTACAGGCAAGAGTTGCCCGTTGTTTTGCAATTGCTTCCAATTCAAGTGCCTTGTAAGGCTCTAAACGAATATGATTACTACGTCCAAATCTAGAGAGAACTGCACCCTCAAGTTGGTCAAGTACTTGCTCTTGACTAATTATGATGAGCGATATTGTGCCTCGGCTCTCTCGCCCTTCGTCAATTCGTAATAGTTGGTAAAGGAGATCGCCCTTATCAGCCCTTAGAAGATGGTCTACCTCGTCAAGTATCAAAATCAAATGTTCACTACTACCCTGTAACTGCTTGCGAATTGATTGTAATATCTCACCACTACCAAAGCCCCTCTCAGGGTGCCTTGAGTCAAGGCTAGTAACTATACGCTGCAACACTTGTGATTTTGAAGGATGGTTGCGACAATTGACGTGAACTATCTTGAGGTCTCTTCTTGAGCCGAGATGCCTCTGCAAATCTCTTGAGAAAACATGAGAAAGTACGGTTTTACCACACCCAACATTTCCAGTAATTGCCACGCGGCACGAAACAGCATGATCGTCAATCTGCTGATAAATTGCAGCTAATTGACTTAATTGCTCATCTCTGCCAACAAGAACATCAGGCATATAATCGTATGACAACGGCTCAGCATTAGCAAGTATCAGACCTGCTCCAATCCTGTCAAGATAACCCGTCACTTGCCCACCTTCTTCCGTCTCGCTGACCATTGCACACACCATTCGGTTCGTGAACCGTTCGCTCCCAACTTTCACCGTTCTTAGCAATTGGGGTGGTTCATCAGGGTGGCAATGTGAATAGTTGGTCATCATCGTGACCGTCAAGAAGTCCTATCCTTACTGCTGCATCGAGCCACGCGTGTGCATAGTTTATTGCTCCGAAAGCGCGCACTAAATCCCCTTTCTCCATGAAATGCCCTGCATCAGAAGTATAGTCATCGCACATGCGCATCATATCCGCAAGGCGTGTTGCCTCAGATGTCCCTTCCTTGTGTAGTGGAGTTGCCTTCTCTTTTGCTTTTTTAGTGAGTGAAAGATACTTTTCTACTAACTCTACGGTAACCTCCGTATTCATCCACCCGCCTCCTTCATTGCTAGGATTCTTCGTACATCCTCCTGCCTTCCAAGTGATGCGTACAACTCAACTGCGTGGGTCAACAAGCCATTCTCTTCAGCATCTCTTGCTGCCTCGAATACAACTTGGCGCTGTTCCCAATCAATGCGTTGCCGCTCTTCTGAAACCATTTTACGAAGTAAAATACTGCGTTTTGATAGAAGTCTAGGAGATTCCCACCAACGAACCAATCCGTCTCTTGTTGCAGTCGCCATGATGTCAGTGTCATTACTAGCAATACATTCACCAGCAGGCCACGATGCATTTTCAGCTGGTGGAATACGATCCAAGGAGCCATCCATCGTCAGCATCCACCAACCATCTCCCGTTCTTACTGCTTCAAGCGGATCAACACCTGTTTCAACGAGTTGTTCAAGTGAATCCCAACCAAATGGATTTGGTACTCCTTCGTAGATACTTCCTTCAACAGATTGAATCAGTATTCTGCCGTTTGACATCTTGCTAGCCCAAGACCATCTTCGTTCTTCGATGATTCTCTGGCTATTTTCACCAAACAAACGGAGACAACGGAGATGACCATCATCGTCCATTAGGATTAGATGCTCACGATCTAACCATCCAATCAATTTCCGAACTCGCCCTGGTCGGTGTCGGCGTATTCCTCTTCCATCTCGATTGAACAAGTGGATATGGTCGCCCCTGTCGGCTAACAACCACCCCCCTCCAGGACGTGGTATGCAATCTCTGAATCCGCCTGAAACAGCGCGCCCCTCGCCAAGTGCGTTACCTGTTCGCAAATCTAGAAGGTGAAATCCAGGTCCTGATAGTACTGCTATGTTAGAATCATCGCTAACTAAACGATAAACATCGAATTGAAAGGTGCGCTTCCAGACGAAATCGCCTAAATCGTTAATCATTCTCACTACGCCCCCACAGGCAACCACTACACCTTCTTTGAGGGTAGCAATAGCTCCCACCTTGCCCTCTAGTTGATGGCTCCATGAAACTCGCCAGTCACCTTCCACCTTCACTCACCCCCTGATGAAAGATTAGACAAGTGATCTTTTGCTGGAGAACTTATTCTGAATAGACGACTGCGTCCCTGCTTCCTAACAGTTAAAATTCCAGATTTGAGTAATCCATTGAAGAGTTGAGAGAGGCGAGGGCGGCCTACAAGCAACTCTTGCTGTAGAAAATCATCGGAAGGTGAAATCTCCCTTTCAAGTGCTTGTTCGAGGATTACTAACTCAGCATTTCCTAGATTCATCAACGCATTGATGTCAAGAGTAACTGTGGGTTCAACGGGTGGCGCTACTCTCCTCATATTAGAGAGGGCTGCAAGAACTTCTGTGGGGTTTGTCTCATCAATCACCTTCTCATTCAATGGCCTAACCTGTTGAGGTGGT
>DASCSU010000016.1:0-20715 GCA_034399495.1 Candidatus Thalassarchaeaceae archaeon | reverse complement strand
ATGAAAGTATCTCTTGCTGTATCAGATTTAGAGCAAGCAGCGGAAATTGTTGAAGTTAACCAAAATGTAGTGAGGTTACTTTCTGACTTTCCTACAGGGTCTCTAACTCTTGTACTACCTGCGCTAAAGCGGATGGATGAAAGAGTTGGGGGCGATAAAATAGCAATACGTGTGATTGATACACCCATTACTCAACTATTGCTGAAAAGAGTTGGCCCATTGACTGCCACTAGTGCAAATCTTAGTGGGATTGAACCTGAAACAGATTGTGATTCTGCTGCTTTAGCACTTGATTTAGATTCCAATGCTGTAATATCAAGTAATTGTACTGGCGGGCCACCCAGTACCTTGATACAGTGTCATGATTACGCGGGCCTAATGTCGGGAGAGCAATTACTGGTTCTCAGAGAAGGTATTGTATCTAAATCGGAGGTGAAAGCATGGTCAATGAAGATGAATTGAAGCATTGGAGAGATGCGGGGCATGTCGCGCGAAGGACACTAGAAGCCATCAAAGATGAAATCAAGCCAGGTGTTAGTTGGAATACTGTTATTGAATCTGCTGAGAGATATATTCACAGACACGGTGGGAAGCCTGCTTTTCCTTGTACTATAGCAGTCAACAATATTGCTGCCCACTATACAACGGACCACGCCTTAACAAAACCCGATGGTGTGGAAGATGAGATGGTTTTTGTGAAAGGTGATTTAGTGAAACTTGACATTGGAGTGCATGTTTCTGGCGCCATAGGCGATAATGCAATTACAGTAGAAGTTGGTAATAGTAACAAGCATACTGAACAAATCAAAGCATCAAAGGAGGCAAGAGATGCATCAATTGAGAAGATGCACCCTGGGACTCCTTGGCATGAAGTAGGAGCTGCTGCAGAGCAAGTTCAGAGAGATGCGGGATTTGAACCAATCACCAACCTATGTGGACACCAACTGGAAATTTTTAATCTCCATGCTGGGACCTCAGTCCCATCATTTGCTTGTAATTCAGAAAACCCATCGTTCAAAGGGGTTGTTTCAGAGAATTCTGTATTTGCAGTTGAACCGTTCAACACTACTGGAAAACAAGGATTGGTAGAAAATGTGCCACCACGGCATTCAAGTAACATATGGAGAATTACTGGCGATATTTCTGTCAAGAAGGCTTTAGCAAAACAAAAATTGAAGCCTCTTGGAGCAACTATGGCAAGATATCTTGAGGAACGATATAATCAGTTGCCTTTTGCAGAACGATGGGCTTTCCCATTGCTTGAGAAGCCATTCCCAAATGAAAATGAAGAAAGTTTACAGAGCAAATGGAATGCATTAACAAAGAAATTAATCAATATCAGATTTCTAGAAACATACCATATGTTAAGATGTGCTGATGGGGGGATGATCGGTCAATTCGAACATACTGTATGGATTGCTCCTGGTGGCGCTGAAATACTCACGATAGAATAGAGTAGAATTTAATTTAACTTAAAAGAATGGGAAATCGCTTTAAAATGTGAAAATACACTCCTAAATTGAAAACGATTTTATGCCATCACTGCAAGGGGTTAGTTGAACAGGGCTGTTGAGTGTTCTTCGTCGAGTGTGCATCCCATCCCCTCTACGTTACCTCTCACCCTGTTCACCTCTCATTACCTAAACTGGCTTAGCCATTATCAAAATCTAAGAATATTTTGATGAAGAAATAAAATAAATGGTTTTGATAAGTAGCGCGCTTACAAAAATATTGTACTAAACGGGAGGATGTTATTTTCGCGCCCGTTTGCAATAACTAATAGGGTTTGTTGCCATGCAGTATAACGTTTAGAACTAATAGGAAATAGGGGTTTTATTATTCTACGCGACAGTTATCTTAATACCAATGTGCTCTATAGGAGTGTACGCCCCTGCGGGGGTATGAGGACAAAAAAATGATAAAGAACGAAAAAAATGAGCAGGCTGTCAGCCCGGTCATTGCTACCATTCTAATGGTTGCAATCACCGTCGTGCTGGCCGGAGTACTGTATGTATGGGCAAACAATTTGGCAAGCGAGGGTACCGATACCTCCGCTTCCACATTGAACACCTACACAGCAGATGACGCAAACGATGCAGCAAGCGTTGCTGGTGACGGTGCAGACACCCTCATCAAGATGCAGATGACTGGAAAGGATGACCTAGCATGGTCATTCGTGAAGATCACTCTGAGTGTTGGTGACAATGTCTACACCTGTAGTGTAGCAGCAGGCGATGACTGCAGTATCAGTCAGCAAGCTGGCGACAACGACAACGCATGGGAACCTGGGGAGTACATCTTCCTAAGTGAAGGCACCGAAGAAATCTGCAGCACAACAGGTTGCGCTGTAGATATCTCAGTGACCAACAACGGCCACACTGTGGCTGGCGATGGCGCTGTTGTAGTTAACTGAACTCTGAAAAGTTGTTCTAAAAAAACACACAAGTAATTCGAACACGGCTCTCGTTGGGTCGCCTTTGGCGGCCTGACGGGAGCTATTTTTTTTGTATCATATTTTGTGATTTCACAATTCATCATAACGATGGATTGCTTCACGTATCTCTTGTATTGGTTTCCATATGTGTGATTTAATCCCAAGAGCAATTCTTAGGTGTACCCAAACCAATACAAACATTGCATGAATAAATGAGAAAGGAGCAGTAGTAAACCACCATTGTTTGGAAGAGTTACCTACACTAAAGCAACCCAGCGAAAGGAAAAGAAGAGCAAACCCATTCAATATGGCCAAAGAAAAAGGGAGAGAAAAATAAGCCATAGGCGCTGCCCAAAAAAATGCTGAAAGTAGAGTTAATCCACAAGCAAGTGAGACCATTACAAAGAAGGGCATTTTCACATGAACATAAAATAATGAGCATAATGTCATGCGCATGGGTGTGCTTATTTTATTACTGAACATCATATTCGAATTGCGCCATAAATGACGTACTAGCCCCTGTGCTCTACGCACTCTTTGAACATGAATTGCTGTAGGTGTGACTGGTACTGCTTCAAAGAAATGGAGTTCTGGATCATGAATTGCCCTCAGCCCCTGCTTTCTCGCCTCTAATGCTAGTTGAGAATCGTCTGCATTAGAGTCTGCAACAACTCCGGCATTGATGGCTGAGCGCCTGTAAGCTGCTAGAGAACCTTCGAAAATTGGTGTTGAATCAAGCCTGCTCTCAGCCTCTCTTGCTCTATTGTAATATGAACGATATGCACCTGAATCTAATTGCGGCTTACCGTCAATCCCAATTGGTTGCTGACGACCACATACTGCCCCAATGTCCGGATTCAAAAACCAACGACCTATTCTATCAAGGGCGCCTTCGCTTAGCCGTGAATCTGCATCAGTAAGAAGTATTATTTCACTCTCAAGGCGAGATTCTGCTAAACCAAGATTTACCGCTGCTGATTTGCCAGCTACAGAAGTGGTGGAAAGTAACCTCACTAATGCCCCAAATTTAGGATTATCAGAAATCCAATCCTCAACAACTTGCATTGTTCTATCAGAAGATCCTGTGTCAATTACTAGAATTTCTAACTGGTCATGAGGATATTTATTTGTAGAAAGGTCTGATAATTTACCACCAATTACTAACTCTTCATCACGCACACAAATTATAACCGTCATATTTGGAAGATCTGCATTTTTTGTTGAAGGGAATGAGGGGAAGGGACATTTAGAAATCCAACGGCGATTAAGCCAATCTTGAACTAGGAAAGGGATTATTGCCAAAGAACCAAAACCAATTTGGCCTAAAGCAAGCCATTCTGTAGGGGTCAAATTGATGCCTCCTTCAATGATTTATCATAGAGTTCTGCCCATTGTTTTCCAAGTTCTTCAGGGGTCTGTTTCACAACGGCTTTCGGGCCTGCAAGTGATAATTCCCGCCACTTTTCTTCATCGTTTAGTATCTCTGCAATAGCATTAGCCCATAAATTAGAATCAAATTGTTCTACTATAATTCCTCCTTTGCCCAAAATCCCATCACATGCAGGCGATGCAATTACTGGAAGCCCACAAGAAAGCGCCTCCATTGCCGATACTGGCATCCCTTCATATTTTGAAGGAATCAATAGTAATCCTGCTTTATCTAATAACTGATTTTTCTCATTTCCAGATAACCACCCACGAGCATGAATGCCATCTTCAGAACCTAATTTGTGAACCCATTGGTGTGAAGGGGATATCCCTGAAAGATGGAGATTTACAGCATGGCCCCTTTCTCTAAGATTTTGTACAGTAGCAATTGCAAGGCGATGGCCCTTGATAGGAGAGGGGCGGGCGAGTAGAATTAGCATATTTCTATCCCTATTGGATGGATCTATCTGTTTTATGGAAGGAGCGGGTGACCCTATTACAGACATTTTTGAGAGCCCAATTTCTTCTTTATGTCTGGGTGTTAAGGCTACAGGGGAAACTAATTTATGACTCACAATATTTGTAAAATCTCTAGCAGCAGATGATTTATCTTGTAAGAAATTATGAAAATTTCCCGCGTGTACTTGGAGAATAATAGGAATGTTTGCTGTGATGCACATCTTTACTGCTCGTAATTTTCGCCACCAAGAATAATTAGTTGCAGTGTGTATATGAACTACATCTGGAGGGTTATTCTTCAATCGATTAGATAATTCCTTCTTTGCATGTCTCCAGGTATTGATTTTAGCTAATACTGAGCCATCTACATGTGTATTAATAGAATCAGTTTTCCACCCCTTTGGTGGGTGTTTGAGATGATGATGAATCGTTGCTTGCATGCCACCTTTACTTTCGACTGGGCCGATGTGCAGGACGGTATTCAACTAGGTCACCCCGTGGCGGGGGTGGTGTAGTAACGATATAGGAGTCGGCACATCGGAGTAACGTGAAACTACTCTGGGCGACTGCAAAACGCTTAGCGAGCGACCTCGCAAGTACTACTCAGTTGGCTGTTTCTAAAGAATTGACAAAGCGCGGTTGGGAGGTTACACTCGTTGCACCTGAGGGCGATGGGGTTGAAGAGCTGGTTAATGCCGCGGGATGCAGATTTATTGGTGTTACAAGATCTAAGAAATCAGGCCTAGGCTGGATAACATTTGGCTCATCTCTCAAACGAACCTTGCCTACTCTTCTCAAAGAGAATGATTTTGATGTCGCGTTAGTGGAATGGCAAGCAGTAGCCGGTGCGATTTCTTCACTGAAGTACGCTGAAACACCTTGGTTGATTGTTGATAGAAGTCCACCAGTATTCAACTCACTAATAGGCAGGTTGCAACGGTTTGAATATCAACGCGCTTGGCGTCTTGCAAGGCGCAAGGATGGTGCAAAAGGTTCTGTTCTGAAATCAGAAGCACTTGCTGATTGGCATCATGCTAAACAAAGGATAGTGAAACCTGTAACTTTAATGGAAGCAGGAGTGGATGTTAGTAAATTCACTATAGCAAATTTCTCTGGGCCTGTTACTATTGTACATCATGGGCAGTTAGATGAAGAAAGAGATATTGAACGAATCATACATATTGGAGAAATCCTCTCAGCAAGAGGTCTAGAATTCAAGATAAGAATGGCTGGAAGTGGCAATCGATTAAATGCTCTACAAAAAACTGCTTACCTACAAGATTGGTTAGAGGTGATAGGACCTTTGCCACCTGAAAAAATACCTGAGTTTTTGGCCACTGGCCATATCGCCATATTTCCTCTACCTGATAGCAACATATGGCGTCTAGCTAGCCCTCTAAAAGTTCGAGAATGGGCAGCAGTTGGACTACCAATGATTCTCTCTGATATTACTCCACATCGCTCTGTTGGTGAAAGAGATTGGATTAAATTAGTTTCATCCAATGCTACATTAGATGAATGGGCGGATAGCGTGGAAGAATTACTTCAATTAGACCTTTTGAGTCTTGGAAAGCAAGCTAGAACAGATGCTGAATTAGAGTTTGATTGGAAATATACTACTGAAGAATTGAACACACGATTATTAGAATTGAAGGGTGATTAAATGGGCGACAGAAAGGTTGTCCCACACCGAGACACCTTGTGGCTTTCTAGTGCAGATGCAATAAATTTGTTCTTCGGAATTGTCATCCATGTGATACTTACACGAAGTCTCCTTAGTGACGAATATGGTACCTTCATTTTACTGCTGGACTTCTTCCATGTCTGTGTTATTCTAGTAGATCTTGGCCTACCTACAATAATTGGTAGAGATGGTGAGAGGCTGGGCTCAAAACTTGATATCGTTCTCAAAAAGGTAAGTGGGATTCAAGCCGTAATAGTGGCTTTCAGTTGTGGCCTCTTTGCCTACCTGGGTATATTCTTGTTCGGGGGTTGGATTGGCCCCGCTATTCTTCTTTCATTTGCAGCAGGGATTCTAGTATTAGCCTACGCCCATAGAGCAGCGATGCGTGCTTGTGGGGAAGCAAGATTAGAGGCTCTTGTTAGAATAAGTGATAGAGGGATTGTTGCTCTATTGATGATATTTTGGGCACAAGATATCTTGCAATTTGCAATTGCTACTATCATTGGCCCCCTTACTTCCTGTGTTATTGCGGCCTCAGTTTATTGGATCAAAATCGCACCCCAATTAGAAGAAACGGATGGTGCTATTCCTGATACTGCAGAAATGAATTCACGTGAATTAATAGATGCTGGGCTTCCTTTCCTATTCGCTTCAGCAGCACTGGTAATTAATGTGCGAATAGAAAAATTGCTTCTTGGAATACTCGCAAGTCCTGAAGATGTTGCTATTTTCCAAATAGCCTGGCTCGGATTTATCGCAGGCTATGGCCCAATTCTATCACTAAGGGCAATTCTACTTTCATGGTTTGGAGAAGTTAGAAATGATATTGAAAAATTAATACATCGCTATAAATTGGCTTTTCTTTACAGTGCTATTCTCTGCCCTATTGGCGTATTAATTGGCCTTGTAGTTGGGCCCTTTGCTTTTGAAATACTTTTCAGTGATTATGCTGATGTTGTGTCAAAACCATTCCGTTGGCTTCTGTTAGCATGGTTATTCCATGTTATTGCTAGTCCTTCATTAGCACTTATTCAAACTAGTGAAAAGCCTTGGAATTATACTCGTATTCTTTGGGGTGGAATAGTTGTTAGTTTTCTTCTGTGCTTCTATCTAATTAGCACACAAACTAATCCTGTAGATGGTGCTGTAAAAGCGGCCGCCATTTCATCAATTTTCGTCTTTGTAATGGCAACTGGTATGAAAAATACCCAACAAAAACGGGACGATGTCCCCCTAAATGTTGATTAGATTCTAGTATTGAATCCCATTGCTCGGACAACACACCAACCCATTCTGGATTCCCATATAGTGAATGCACCTCCAGCAAAGGCACACCCAAACAAAACCCAACCAAGGGACGAAGGGAGAATACCGAAGAACGTAAGGATTCCAATGATTATACTGACGATTACAAGACGAATGCCGAGTTTCATTCTATGCGCTTTTCCTCGCGCCTCAATATTGCATTCAAAGGCCATGTTAACTACCCTTCTTGGGGCTTCTCATCAATCATTTGTTGAAGTTCCCCTGATTCATACATATCAAGAGCTATGTCTGATCCACCAATTAACTCACCATCAACGAAGCACTGGGGCATAGTGGGCCAGTCTGACCACTCGCATACAGATGGAATTGCACGAGGATCTGAGAGTATGTTAACTGAAACAAAGGGTTGTTCTAATTGTTGAAAAACCATTGCTGCTCGTGATGAAAAACCGCATTGGGGTTGTTCTGGTGTGCCTTTCATGAAAAGTACCAAACGGTTCTCATCTACAATTTTTTGTAACTCTGCTGCTGTCCAATTAAATTCAGTCATTTCTATTCCTCTTTATTTTCACGTTTAACTTGAAGCCCCACAAAACCACTTCGGCGCGCCTCGTGTGGGGAAAATGGTGTGTCGCCTTCTTTCTCTTTTGCCTGTTCAGGAGTCCAACACTTTAGGTCAAGTGCGTGCACATAATTTGTAGCAATATGTGGTTTAAAATGACTGATTATTGGTTTCTGTCTTTGAATGAGGCGCATCCCCTCAAAGGAGGAATCGACTACTTTCACGAACCAATGGTCACCAGTTCCAGTAGTGTCCATTACCTCTACCTCAGCGTCTGGATAGACTTTCTTGACTTCGTCAACCATCCATTCCGCTGTGGGCATAAAGGTGGGGCTGAATCGGTCCGATTTCAACCCTCGTGCGATTAACTCAGTCATTATTGCTAAGCCGGGCTTTAATTTCAGCAAGATTTTCAGCGATTGTTCCTTTATTATTGATTAATCCTGAGCCAACCACAGCAGCTTCAATCCCCCAATCTCGAACCTCTGCAATGTTGTGTGCTTTGATACCCCCGTCAATCATCAATTTAGTTTGGCGGCCGCCTTGAGATATCTGTGCGTCTACTGCAGAACGCAGTGAACGTACATTGCCTTCTACCTCAGGCATGAATGATTGGCCGCCCTTACCTGGAACTACTGACATGGTGAGTACTAAGTCGAGATTAGGCAAAAGAGGAAGGATGTTATCAATGGGTGTTGAAGGATTGTAAACTAACCCTGCTTGACAACCAGCCCCATGTAGATTATCTATGAGCGTAGGGAAATCATCAACGGCTTCTATGTGAGCAATTACAAGGTCGACGCCCGCATCAACATACTGCTTCCAAGTGTCGGCGGCATTGGTAATCATCAAATGGCAATCAAGGAAAACATCAGGGCCCACTCGCTCGCGAATGGAAGAAATAACTGCGGGGCCGAAAGTAATCGTCTTGTTAACTACCCAATTGCCATCCATTACATCAAGATGTATCCATTCAATTCCTGCCGCTACGGCTTCATCAACCACATCACCTATCTTACAGAAGTCGGCAGTCAGAATACTTGGACAGATGTTCAACCCTATCTCCTCCTGACCTACCCGAGTGGGGGTGGGTTCTCAATCCTTCACCTTTCAACGGCAGGTTCAAAGACCCTCTCCGTAAGCATTCGGATGCACGGGAGAGATAAGAGATGGCAGATGGAATTGTAGATGCATCGGACGCAACATTCGATGAAGTAACTAATGATAATGAATGGGTATTAGTTGATTTTTGGGCGCCTTGGTGTGGACCGTGTAAGATGATTGCACCTATTCTAGAACAGATTGCTGGGGAAAGAGAGAATCTGACAATAGCTAAAGTCAATGTAGATCAGAATCCTAACTCGCCTGGACGCTATGGAGTACGAGGGATTCCATCACTTGTTTTATTCCACAACGGACAGATGGTCGACCAAGAAACAGGTGCAAAACCAAAAGCTGGATTTGATGATTGGCTCAACCGCCACATGGGATAACATTCCCATATTGGGTGGTAAAAGTTCAAAAAATGGATGATTATGGTGGAAATATGTCAATCATAGCAGCTTACAATGATGCATGGAATAACATAGACTTAGACGCACTTGCAGAGATATTACACGATGAATTTGTGTTTAATCCACACGCTGGTGGCGTAACAATGGGCAAGTCCGATGCGCTAGGATTTGCGGGTTCTGCAGCCGTGACTTCTGAAGGACACAGAATACTTTTCGAAAATGATGAAGTTGGTGTTGCTCATTCAGTTGTCCACTTTGCTAATGGCTCAACCTCAGAAGCCGTACTTTCTTTCATGCGATTCAAAGATGGTAAGATTGTGTCGATGGAAACCGGCGCAACTCCATTGTCAGATGATTATCGAGTCGTTGGTAGCGACTAAGATTGCATGGGTACCCTATGTAATGCGGGCATCGTCAAGTTTCTCTTTTCGCTGTTCCATTGCTTCTCCAACTTCCCGAAGGAGGCGTTCTCTCATAGCCTCATGCAACCAAAGGCCATCTTCCAATTCAACAATTAGGCCACGGCTCAACAATTCTGCAGGGGGAGTACCCTCTAGCCCGCATACTTCAGCAAGTACTGACCATTCTACTGGTCTTTCAGTTACAGCAAGGTAAGATAGTAAGTCACGATGTTCATCTGGTAAAACATCTAGGATTTCTTCATCAAGGAAACGCAACCAATCACCATGGGTAATACTACCATACATTTCTAGAAGTTCAACAGCCAAGGGATGGCCCCCTGTCATCCTGTGAACCTCTTCTGGCTTTGGGGGGGAGGGGGTATCAAATTCTGCAATCCACTCTTCAATCTCCTCAAGAGTTAGACCACGTAGAGATATTTCGCTGACTAAACCACGCGTGTGGACATCTCGTCTATCGTAAAAGGAAAGAGAGGTTCTAGAGATTAGTAACATGCGCAATGGAGTTTGATCTGCTACTTGTAATAATGAGCCAAGCAAATGCTCGGCCTCATCCTCAACATTGTGTACATCATCCAAAACTAAGAGAATATATGGAGGGGTTTTGCTTTTTTCTTCTAAGCCCTCAAACACCTTTTCTCTCAACTTTTCTGGGTCTGTGAGGTAGGCGGTTAGGCGGCGGCGGTACATGTCAATGTCGAATTTACCACTAGGTGACATTGGTAATGATTCCAATATAAGGTAAGGATCCCATTCAGTACTTCCTTTGGATTCAATTCCAAGGCGATGAAGAATGCTCGTTGCAATTCCTATCGTAGTATCCCACGGTTGACATGGATAATACATTACTCTGAGATTTGGTTCTGCATCAAGACGGGTGTTTAGCCAATGTGAGACAAGGGTTGTCTTTCCACAACCTGCAATTCCATTGACTACTAGTGCAGGCTCCCTCCCAATATACCATTCATCTAGGCTTGACCTTTCCTCTTCACGACCATGTACTACTCGAGTATCTGGTGCACGAATGTGGTAAGTTGAATGAGCACCGGCTAGAACTTGAAGGCGCCCTGGCTGTGGCTTACCGTCTCCCTTCTCAATGCGACCAAGGCGGATATCACCATATTGCAACATTCCTTCTGCAATTACCATCATCAATACTTGAAGAAGAGATAGGTTGCTGTCTAAGCGCTCTGCGGCATCTCCTGCTGTAACTTCTAACATATTTCCATCACGATCTCTAATTAGGATATTAGTGCCCCTAATAGAAGAAATTCTGTTCTTAATTTCATCTCTACCTAAAGGAGTTAATTGCCATGTCTTCTGACGTCGTGATTCCCCTCGGATTTGACGAGTATGCTCACTAACAAAACCCAGCTTCAAAATAGGCCTAATTGCACGACTGACATTAGGTGGGTGTAACCCACAAGATTCAGCTATACCTGGCCTAGTAATTGCAGAAGTAACAATGAAGTGATCGGCTTGATGATCATTCTCTAATAAATGAAGCAATACTCGGTCGTTGACCGATAGCGAGACGCGTAGCGGAGCCTCTGACATCTAATGTGGCTGGGACTGCCGTTAGCATTGAAGGATTCGCCTCTTTGATGGACTGAACTTAATAAAATGCAATCTAATATTATTTTTCAGTGAAAATTGATGATGCATAAAGGGCGTAAGCCCTTTTTATGAACACTAATCCGCAATCATGGCAAATGGGGTTAAAGACGTCTTTTGTTCTCGGGCAATTGTTTTTTCTCTGCTCATGGTAATCATGGCTTTCGCACCATTGACTTCGGCATTGGATACTGATGGAGATGGGGTTGATGATAGTACTGATGACTGTCCACTAGCTTGGGGTAATAGTACCGTAGATAGAGATGGGTGTCCCGATAGAGATGGAGATGGCACTAGTGACGTTGCTGACCCTTGGGTGATTCAAGCAGGTGGATTCCAAAAAGATAATGTGCAGACAATGAGTAATGATCAATATATTTCTTTATTCAATTTTGATGGTAGTAAATACATGACTGCTGAATCTACTGGCTGGGGCGGGAGTTCTTCTGGTTGGATGAGAATTTGGGATACAAGCACCAAAGTCAATATAAAATCTGTCGAATTTAGTGGTGCTTACGTCCATGATGTTGATTGGTCTCCCGATGGAATGTATGTGGCTGCAGTAGATGATGATGACACATTGAAGGCATACTACTCAAGCAATGTAACTCAATTGTTTTCAGTAAGTACTGATGTTGGTAGCGGTGATCAGCCTAATGAAGTTGCATACAGCCCTGATGGAACTATGATTGCTGTAGTAATTGGTCGGTCAGGAAATGGTGGAACTAGTGGAGAAGTACAAATTTACAATTCATTGAATGGTTCTGAAATAACCTCTTTTACTCCTGGGGGTGAAGATAGATTCTATTCAGTAGATTGGAGTCCTGATGGTAGTAGAATTCTTGTTGGTGGCAGAGAAGATGTCTGGATTTACGAAACTACCACATGGACTGAAAATCGTTCTATTAACACCAACAGAGGAGCGAACAATGCAGTAGCGTGGGCTCCTGATGGAAACACCATTGCTACATGTGAAGAGTATGAAAATTCAGGTGCTAGAGTTAGACTTTACCAAGTTAGTAGTGGATTACAAAACTGGAGATATGACACTTCAACTTCATGTAACGATATAGAATATTCTCCTGATGGAACAATGGTTTCTGCCTCGATGCGCTATTACCAAAGTGATGGAGCCAAGGTGCGAATTTTCAAGGTCGATGCAAGCAGTGCCACAATAATTGATACTCTAGATGGTAGTGGTAGCGGTGACCCTGGAGAAATCAATTGTGTAGATTGGCACCCAAGTGGCGACTATATCATTACAGCACAAGGGCGAGAGGATGAAGGAATTTACCACTGGATAGTTGACCCTGACATTGACAATGATGGTGTGATGAATGCTGATGATGCATTCCCAGAAGATGGAACACAATGGGATGATACCGATAACGATGGATATGGAGATAATCCTGCACCTGCAACAGACCCTGATGCGTGCCCTAACGTAGCGGGAACTTCTACAGAAGATCGATTCGGCTGTCCTGACGAAGATGGAGATGGTTGGTCTGATGATAATGATGACTACCTTGGTGATGACAAACAATGGGCTGACGCTGACGGTGATGGTCACCCTGACAACACAGATGATACTCGTGATCCAAACCCACATGGCACTGTAGATTGGTTACCAAATAATCCAACTCAATGGGATGATTCGGACCTAGATGGCTATGGAGATAACTTCGCTAATTCCTCTTGGGTTAGTATTAGGCCCTCAGAATGGCCAGGAATACTAATTACAACAATGACCCCTGTAGAGATGAATGACATCGATGTATTCCCCTTGGACATAGAACAATGGAATGATAGCGATGGGGATTGGTATGGTGATGAGCAATTTACCAGTCGCTCGGATGGTTGCATAGATGTTTATGGAGATTCTATTTGGGACAGGTTAGCCTGTTACGACACCGATGGTGACGGATGGTCAGATCCTGACCAAAGTTGGCCCGCCTGTATTGGTGGAGCTGGAACTGGTGATGCTTACATCAATGATGCAACCCAATGGTGTGATGCTGATGGTGACGGCTATGGAGACAATCAAAGTGGGACCAATGGTGATTCTTGTCCCGGTTTCCATGGAAATTCCTCAATAGACAGAGGTGGTTGCAAAGATTCTGACGGAGATGGTTATTCAGATGCTGGAGAACCATTCCCCGGCGATAGCACTCAATGGTCCGACAGTGATGCTGATGGATGTGGAGATAATTTAGCCGGCAATAATCCTGACCTCTTCCCTGACGACCCGTCCCAATGTGGTGACCGGGATGGAGATGGGCATGGTGATTATCCAGTAGGAGAAAACGGAGATTGGTTCCCAGATGAAATTACTCAATGGTATGACTTTGATGTTGACGGTTTTGGAGACAATTATGGAAATGCATCATGGGCATTTGACAGAAATCAATCATGGCCTGGAATATATGTAGAGTATGCGTTCAAGCCTGATTTATGCCCTACCACATATGGGAAAATGGAAAGTGATACAAATCGTGGTTGTCCTGATTCAGATGGAGATGGCATCTCCGATAATTTAGACGCATTCCCTGATGACCCATTCCAATCATCTGACCTTGATGGTGATGGATACGGTGATGATCCTCTGGCACCTAACAGAGATGATTGCCCCAACACTGTTGGAACAAGCAACCAAGGAAACACCTATGGTTGCCCCGATTCCGATGGAGATGGATGGGCTGATACACGAGATGATTTCCCCAATAACCCCTCCCAATGGAAAGATAGTGATGACGATGGATATGGGGACAATTGGGGTAATTCTACATGGAACGATACTCGAGATGACAACTGGCCTGGGGATTTCATAATTGATGCTGAAAAGGCTGATGCATTCCCTAATGATGCCACCCAGTGGAATGATTCTGATGGAGACGGATGGGGAGATAATCCCAATGGGACTAATCCAGACGACTTCCCATTAATCCCCTCACAATACAAAGACAGTGATGGAGACGGATATGGAGATAACACCACTCGAGACGCATATCAACCCGATGACTGTCGTTCAAAATATGGTACCTCATTTGAAGATAGATTCGGATGTGAAGATGATGATGGTGATGGCTGGTCCAATCAAGGTGACTTGTGTAGATATGACTCTAATGTTTGGGAAGCGCCAGGCGAGTGTGTACAAACAGAACCTGATGATGGCTCTGATCCCGCTGCTGAAGGAAAATCTCTTGTTGAGTGGGCACAAACAATTGGAATAGTTTTGGTTGGCCTACTACTGTTGGCCATTCTTGTTGCCATGATTGCGCGACAAGCAGCAAAACGTAGCAATCAGCTAATGCGCCAGAACTTGGCATTGCAAGAGCAAATCTTTGAGGAAGAAGATGGACGTAGGCAGCAATGGATTGACTATTATGTTGATCAAGGCGACTTAGAGAAAGCCAAAGAGTTAGGCTGGGTTGAAAAAGCAGAATGGCAATTACATGAGGAAGAAAAAGAGCAGCAAGCGGTTGAACAAATTGAAGCACTACCCGATGCTTTGGACTTAGATGACCTGCTTTGAAAATCAATTTGATAGCCGCAATTTCTATCACTTCAACCCTTGCCCATTAACTTGAGGGAAGAGCATGGCAAACCCATTTGATACCACTCCTGCCCCTGCTCCTATGGATTTGAGATTTCGCGCGTTGCTAAACTCAATGCACAGTGGTATCTTAGAAATTAATGCAAATGGTGCACTTATTCATGCCAATCGAGCTGCTAATATGATGATGCCTGATTTACCACCCACGCCAGCACCACCTGGTTGGGATGTTGAATTTGGTGAAGGCGTTACATTCCATGATGTGCATGGTGCACCTATGAGTGCAGAAGAGGGTCCTTTGTTCGAAGCATTGAGGACTGAAGAACCACAGCGTGATTGGCAATTTAGTATTGAAATGAGGGACGGACAAATAATTCATCTAATGGGTACCGCAGAGCCATTATTCAACGCTGAAGGGTTTCTAACTGGGGTGATTTGTTCTTACCAAGATATTACTGAACTGATTAGTCTACAACGTGCCCTTGAACAACAACTTACTGAAACCAAATCAGCAAACCAAGAATTGCGTTTGACTCACGGGGAACTATCTCGCGCACATAACTTACAAGCGGGTTTCATCGCTAATTTCAGCCACGACCTTAGAACACCACTATCTGGTGTACTAGGGTTTGCAGATCTATTGGCTATTTCACCTAACATCATAGATGAAGAGGAAGAGTTTCTGCAAGAAATTATTGATGCGGGGGATTCATTGAGAATGATGATTGATTCAGTTATTACTTATTCGAACATTCTTTCTGGAAATGTTCGTATCGTTGCTGACTGGCACGATATGGATGCTTTGGTTGAGAAATCTAGTGAAGCAGCAAGAAGACTCTGCATCAGAAGAGGGCTAGACTTCCAGATGGAAATTTTACGTGCACCTGAAAAAATGTGTGTTGACGAAATGAGATTGCAAGAAGTTCTTGAGCAATTACTTGACAACGCTGTCAAGTTTACAGAAAGTGGACAAATTTGCTTGAAAGTATCTACAAATGAAGACAATGTGATTTTCGAAATATCAGATACTGGCCCCGGAATATCTGCAGAAGCTGAAATGAGATTGTATGAACCATACTCGAAGACATTGGTAAAAGACGGGCAACTAAGACGTGGCGTCGGTCTAGGACTAACCTTGGTAAAGGCACTATGTGACTTAATGAATGGAAAAGTGGATTACGTCACTTCAACTGGATATGGGACTACTTTCAGAGTTGAATTGCCCCTAATTTTTACACCCGCATTGTAACTGGTTAATTCTTTACGCTGCTAAATCATCATCAAAACGTAAGAAGTCCAGATTATCAAAATCTTCTAGTGTTGGGGAATTTAGTGCTTGATTGTGAGCTAAAGCATCAGCAACTGTGACCCAATTTGGTGTTGTTCCATCAATCCACTGATAATTATGGCCCGGCACCATCCACCACTCTTGAGGCAGGGATTGCAAAATCTCCCGTGCATGAGAAATGCTACGCCACTGAGTTTCGGCGTCCCCTCCCGGTAAGTCTACCCTCCCTGAACGTGCAGTGAATAGAAGATCGCCCGCGTGATATACGCCATGGCCATGGAAGGTCAAATGACCTGGTGCATGGCCAGGAGAATGAGTGACGTGGAGAGTGATTCCACCGGCTTGCCACTTTTCGATGGTGTGTTCCTTGTGTGTCCATGTTTGTGTATATTTTTGATGTTGAAATAATACTCGAGATAATATATTTGGATAATTAGAATCTACGTGGCCAATCAACTCAACACCGGGGACTTTTTTGAGTAGTTTTTTTACTCCAGCAACATGGTCCCTATGGGTATGAGTGACAATCACGTGTGTGGGCTTCAAATTTTCATTTTCAAGCGCTGATAGCCATTTATTGGCAGAGTGTGGGTCGACAATCACAACCGTTTCAGTTGCCCTATCGATGAAGGCTGTATTGATATTTGCAAAAAGCCCCACTTGAGAAACCCATACCTCAATTCCATTGTCATCAACGCGACGGTCAAACTCGCCCTTCGCCAACATCAAAATGTGCGACACGCGCTAGTGTCATAGAAATTTCCGATTTATCTACCAAGGGGGGGTCTTAAGTGCAAGGATGTTTGTCGCCTCTAAAGAGGCGATACCATGAGGGGGCGGGAATCAGCAGTTCGAGTGCTCATCGTTTTGTTGTCTTTGATACTCATAATTCCATTAGCCAGTAACTCCACAAGTGCTGATTCTGATGGAATAGAACTAGCTATCACAATTGAAGAACCAAACTTTGATTCATCTTGGTACAATGAAAATGAAACATTAGTAATTGATATCAAAATTCACAACAGCGGTTCAAGCACACAGTCAATAGAATACAACCCCTCATGTCCTGTTGAAATTGAAATGTTAGATGGGAATGGTGAACTTTTCTCAAATCTACATGAACATCGAGCCTGCCAGCAACAACGTAGAGGAATAGATATCCCTGCTGGCCAAACTAGAAGTATAGATAATTTTGAATGGGATTGGAAAAATAGTTCCGGAGAAACCATCATTGGTGGTTCTGTTACTATTAATTTCAATTTTGAATCTGGTCGTGCTTTGTATTCCCAAATAATTGAATTCCAGCAAAACCCAATCACAATTGATGGATTAATGCTTGAAGTCAGCACTGCATCTGCTCCAAGAATAACTGGAGAAGAATTCTTTGCTGGAGAAAAAATATATTCACATCTTTCCTTAAAGAATGTAGATGATACACCGCTGCTCCTAGATGTTGATGAGGGGTGTAGAGTTACTTTGCAGGCTAGTTCCCTAGGCTCTTCACTTCCAACAATTATGACTGATTTGGCTTGCGGGGAAGGGATTATTGAAGTTGGTGAATCTCTTTCTCTAGGTTGGCTCAATTGGGATTTCACTCAATCGGGAGAGCAACTATTACCTGGTATTTGGACTCTTGATATCGGACTAACTGGGATCTCTGAGGTATCAGGTACTGTGTTCGCCACCCTTTCAGGTAGCAATGGATTTACTGATGCGACCTCGCTGGAAATGGAAGTCAATGTTTTAGGAGATGTCGGAAATGATCGAATTATTACTGATGCAGATACAATAGAGATTGATACCAGTTTAACAAATCTTGAGAATATTCCTGTTGATATACAATTCAACAATAGTTGTCTAGTTGCAATCCATTTAATTTCTAGTCAAGGTGCAATTGTTGGTAACACCCGTATTACTGATGGATGCGATAGCACCCATTCTGAAATTAAAGTCAGCCCATCTACTACTCATCAACTTGAACAAAGATACTGGCAAATGGTAGACCAATTTGGATGTGAATTAAATGATGACAATTACATGATGGTTGTAACTATACCTGAATTTGGTCTATTACATGAAATCCCATTTATCTATGATGGATCCAATACAGGACTTGAATGCCGCGCCTCGATGCAAGACACAAGTACAGTTAATTTCAACGTAATTGGATTGATTACAAATAATGCCGACACAGCACAGGAATCAGTTACTTTTCAACTAGATTTAGATAATCAAGATGAACTAAACTTCTACTGGCCACAGAATTGTCAACTTGAATTTACATTACAAAAAGTTGGTTCATCACACCCTCAACAGGTTTGGTTGGAAGAATGTGGTAGCGGTAGTGGCTTGATGGGGACTATCCCGGCAGGGCATGGCATTAGTTACAACCCATTCACAGTTGAATTTGCAGAACTCGATGCTGGAACATGGAGATTAACTGCTCGAACTACAGGCACACCAAGTTTCACCACACAGTGGGCGCACACTTGGAATCCACCTACTGAACCCGTACAAGAGAATGAAAAGAATGACGATACTGTCGATGAAGTGAATGAAACTCCAGATATTATAGAAGAACTGGTGCCGAAACTCAGTTGGTTAGCAGAAGGAAATTGGGATTATGTCACCACAGAATCTGGTGGTTGCTGGATTCTAGTTGATCTAAATGGTGTTGAGCATGCCTTTACTGCATCTAATGTAGAAAATTGGGCGCCTCGCACAAATTTCCAAGGCGCATACTGGGTAGAAGAAACATCTGAAAGCACCTCTGCTTGCACTGTATGGAATTCCCTGATCATCGTTGATGACGTATTAGGTGAGAAATATGTTGAGCAGAGCGCTGAGGAAGAAATTACAGAAGTTAGTGAAGCGACTCCTATCATATCCATCCCTGCTACCGCTCCTGCAATTGTAACAGTAATTGCTTCAACTAGTCTCCTAGCACTTCTTGCAGGGTCACTAATTCAAGTTGAATGGATTAGGCTTCCTGCCACTAAATACGGCTTATTCCTACTTGGTATGGTACGTAAAAACAGAGAGAAGGGTGGAGAGTATCAACGTGGCCGAATTGTGGCTTACATTGAATTACATAGGGGTATTCACTTCAGAGCTTTACTGGCCGCTCTAGATATGTCAAATGGACAACTAGCCCACCATCTTTCTGTGCTTGAAGGAGATGAAGCAATTTGGAGACGAAAGGATGGTCGTAAAGTTAGATATTATCCAGCATCAATTGATTCAAGTGTCTCAAACGATGAATTACCTGTACCAGTACTTACACCTGATCCAAATAGCCTTCAAGGAAAAATATTACAAATTCTTGACATCCATGAAAACGAGATACTAAACTTATCACAAAAAGAGCTCTCAGTTAAGTTGGAAACTAGCCAACAACTAGTCTCTTACCACCTTAAATCACTAGAGAATTGGGGATTAGTTGAGAAAGAAAGAGTGGCGCTACGATATCGATACCGCTTGACTGACCGTGCACTAATATTGCTTAACACGTCAGAATTACTATCCTTAGGGGATGATGCCTAAGTATTCCGTTCGTTTGATAGAGGTGAAGGAGTCGGCGGGTTGCCAAAGGGCATTCAATTAGGTTGGAAGTGATTCAATGGAAGAAGAATATTCACCTGGAATTATTGAATCTAAATGGCAACATAAATGGGCCGATGCAAGAATATTCATTGCTGAAATAGATTCTGAAAAGGAAAAATTCTACTGCTTAGAAATGTATCCGTATCCTTCTGGTAAGATGCACATGGGACATGTTAGGAACTATTCAATTGGAGATGCCATGGCTCGCTATCACCGTGCGCGTGGAAAGAATGTAATTTACCCCATGGGATTCGATTCCTTTGGGATGCCTGCAGAAAATGCAGCCATCAAAGAAGGTGGCCATCCACGTGAAATCACCGACCGCAACATAATCAGTATCAAAGAAGATTTCTCGATAATGGGATTCTCACATGATTGGGGCCGGGAGTTAATGAGTCATGATCATAATTACTTCAAGTGGAATCAATGGTTCTTCTTGCAATTCCTAGAGAAGGGTCTTGCTTACCGTACTTTTGCTAATGTCAATTGGTGTGACGATTGTAATACTGTGCTTGCAAATGAACAGGTGCACAATGGACGTTGTTGGAGATGTTCAAAAGAAGTAGAACAAAAAAACATGGATCAATGGTTTCTTCGAATTACAAATTATGCTCAGGAATTATTAGATTCTCTTGATGATATCAATTTCCCAGACCATGTGAAAGCCCTACAACGTGATTGGCTAGGGCGCTCAGAAGGGGCGTTGATAAAATTCCATGTAGATGGTGATGAGGATTTGGTAATTGAAACATTCACTACTCGACCTGATACAATTTATGGTGCATCATTTATTGCTATATCTGCTGATCACCCTCTAACAAAAGATTGTGAAAAAGATAAGAATTTTATCAAATTCAAAGAAGAATGTAATAAAATGGGCACAACTGAAGA
>DASCSU010000015.1:0-21502 GCA_034399495.1 Candidatus Thalassarchaeaceae archaeon | reverse complement strand
TATCTGCTTGTGATATCTCTTTCCAATTATCAATCTCCTTCGCTGCTTTAGCAGCATACTCACCTGCCCTTTTGCCAAAGCAGACAAGATCTGAAAGTGAGTTGCCTCCAAGTCTATTTGCTCCATGAAGTCCGGTAGCAGCCTCTCCAGCTGCATACAACCTTGACACTGTAGATTCTTGAGTAATTGGGTCAACCTTGACTCCACCCATCACATAATGGGCAGTTGGGCCAACTTCCATACGCTCCTTGGTGATATCAACAGCTGCTAGTTCCTTGAACTGATGATACATACCTGGTAATTTCTTCTTTACCTGCCCCTCATCTCTCCATGAAATATCGAGATAAGCCCCCCCATGCTCGCTGGCTCGGCCTGCTTCACGCTCAGAATTAATCGCCTTAGCAACTACGTCACGTGTTAGTAACTCTGGAGGTCGGCGCTTAGTAGCCAATTCACCTGCTATGATTTCATCTACCCATGCAAGAGCCTCTTCCTCGGTATCAGCAAATTCGGGTTTATACATCTCAGGGACATAATTGAACATGAATCGTTCGCCGTCGGAATTAGTTAGTATACCACCTTCACCTCGAACACCCTCAGTAACAAGTATTCCTTTGACAGAAGGAGGCCAAATCATTCCAGTAGGGTGGAATTGTACAAATTCCATATCACCCATTTCTGCACCTGCCCAATAGGCAAGGGCATGCCCTTCACCCGTATACTCCCAAGAACCTGAACATACAGCCCAGCAGCGGGTAATGCCCCCAGTAGCTAGTACCATCGACTTAGCCTTGAATACGTGAAGAGTACCATCAGCGCGATTATACGCGAAGCATCCCGATGCCTTGCCATCAGTAGTGAATAAACGGCGCACAGTATATTCCATGAAAACCTCCATACCGCTATGAATTCCCCTCTCTTGCAAAGTACGAATCATCTCAAGTCCTGTTGCATCACCGATGTGAGCAAGACGAGGATAAGTGTGCCCCCCGAAATTTCGCTGATTGGTCAAGCCATCAGGTGTGCGATCAAAAATAGCCCCCCACTGCTCTAACTCTCTAATTCTATCAGGGGATTCTTTTGCATGTATCTCAGCCATTCTCCAATCACCGAGATATTTTCCCCCTTTCATTGTGTCACGGAAATGAGTTTGCCAAGAATCTCTAGGGTCCTTGTTACCAAGTGCAGCTGCCGCACCACCTTCTGCCATTACGGTGTGTGCTTTACCAAGCATAGACTTGCAGATAACTGCAACACTAGCACCTTCACGAGTTGCCTCAATTGCCGCCCTAAGTCCTGCTCCCCCAGCACCTATGATGACTACATCATACTCATGAGTGGTTATTTCTGCCATCACAATCCACCCCACAATACGATATCAGACCACCAGCCCATTGTACAGGCATAGACATAGAAGTCGGCAAACATCACCCAAAAAAGAGAGACGAGGGCCCAATCTTTGTGGTGCTCGTTGAGAATAGTGCTCATCTTCCAAAACTTGTACTTGATACGAGCAATTAGCGTAGAAGTCCAATCATTTGTCCCCCCACCCACTAAGTGGCGGAACGCATGGCAACCTAGAGTGTAACCTGATAGAAGTATGACATTCAATGCAAGAACTAGTGTGCCGACAGAAAAACCAGGGGAGCCGCCATCAAAGTGGGTTGAAAGATAAACATCCCAAGAAAGAATTGGTAGATAGGCCAATGCCGCATACATGAAGTAACGGTGTAAATTCTGTATAACTAAGAGTTTAGTTTCCCCCTTGTAACCCTTCCAAGGAGCTAATGCTGGTTTACTGACAGCACAAGCAGTGGGTTGTTGTAGAAAGACACGGTAGTACGCCTTACGATAATAGTAACAAGTGCCCCGGAATCCTGCTGGAAAAATTAGAATGAACATAGCAGGAGACATCCACCAAAGGAATTCTGGAATGGGGCCACCTAGACCATCTCCACCAGGAATGATCAATGGACTAAACAAAGGACTCAATACATGACTGCCCTTATCTTCGATTGCCATGGTACCTGCATGACCGCCTTGCCCACCGGATAAACCAAACTCAGAAAATACCCAAAAATCGGCTTCCATGAAACCTCTCCAAGTAGCATAAACAACCATTATTCCAAGATATAATGCCATTGCCGTGGGACCTTTCCACCAAGCATCGATTCTATCAGTGGCTCCAAAACCACTGCTCATTGGCAAATTGATTGGTTCACCCATACATCCAGCCCTATACGCTATGGCGTATGGCTATATTCTATCAACTTCACTACTAATTAATCCCCTTTATCATAAGCCCAAGAACTCAGAAACTAGAGAGTTTGCTGCCCTATCAATTCGTGATTCCTCAACCCCAGGGACTACACATAAAACGAAAAGTACAGCAGAGTCGTTACCCCTTATCCTTGAGTTGTGACTATCCCTATAGGGATACAGTGCAATGATTTCACCCTCAACAGATAGCACTAGTTCCTGCCCAGAACAGGGCTTCGCTTCTGAAAAACCAATGCCAAGGAATGGTTCATCTTGCTTTGCCATCCGAAGCACTAATTCCTTGCACGCGAGATGGTCAGCAGAAAAAGCCCCAAGACTTACACGGTTCTCTGCTGAGATTAGATTGTAGCGATCTACTATAGGATTAATTCTAGGAAACGGTTTACCAGCAATTATTCTTCTAACAAGGGCTTCGGCTGATGGCCGGCGCTTAGTTGGGTCAATACCAAGACGCCAATAGAATTGGCGGTATGCAGCAACGTCTGGCTCTTCTCGTAAATCTTCAAGAGAGGCTGAATTTCTAATCGCATCTAGGCGTTGCTCTAATTCACTCTCATCTAATATTGGCCAACCCTTCTCGCCACGCTCTATTAGAATGATGCGAGGCTCTACCTCGGGCAATTGCCCCTCGCGAGTGATACGATACATAGAGGGCGCTTGGAGCCGTTAGGCTTGAATGTGACCATACTCTCACAGAATTATGGACTACGAGCCGTTGAGTATCTGCCTAAAATGTGGCTTCATGCCTGGTGCTTTCATCCCGGGTATGAAATGTCCAGAATGTGGCGCCACCATTCTTTAAGATAAAATGACCATTCAAATTAATCTTATAATTTCGAGACCTAATGTTGGAATTACCAAGGATATTTGATGACCCAAATAATGCCATCATTACCAACCACTTGAAGGGCAAGCATTACTGCTCCGACTATTGGCCAAATAGTATCGGTAGCTATGCCTTGCTGATGTGCGCCCCACGCAAGCAAGCCAAGGAGGACATTGCCTAAACACACTAACCAAAGATTGCCAATTACAAGCCATTGGCTCAATGTGCTCCCACTAGAAATGTGATAAGATGTCAACTCAAGCCAACACATAGAGGGGATTAATACCAACAATAATGAGATTAATAATCGCATGTGGCCACCTTCATCACCTTCTCCCCATGGCCATTGAATTGATTCAACTGCGGAACTATCCCAATGATAAAGAACGAACCAAAACATGATGAGAAAACCTGCTGCTGCAATAAACATGCATGTAACATTGAGTGTTCTCCATGAATCTGGGATGCCCCCCCACAATTGAGTTGGATCACCCATGCGTGAAATGCCAATTACATAAGAGGCCAAAACTAGAGGCCCTAATATAAACAGAGAAATCCTTACTGTTTCCCTAGTTATTTCCATGAATACCCCTCAAGCCAAAGAGGAATAGTCCACTTCTGCTTCTTCGATTTCAATTTCATCAACATCCATCTGAGCCAGTTGCAACTTGCCACTCAATTCATCATTAACAGCGTGCCAATACGAGTACGCTTCAATCACCCAAATTCCTGATTCACGGGTTCCGTTACCGCTGCCTTTGACCCCACCGAAAGGCAGGTGGGCCTCGGCACCAGTAGTTGAGTTGTTGATGCCTGTCATGCCAGCCTTGATGCCAGTCTTGTAGCGGTATGCTTCTAATCTATCATTGGTATATATTGCACTAGAAAGGCCGTAGGGGCTGGCATTTGCAAGAGCCAATCCATGTTCAAAATCATCTGCCTTGACAATTGTAACTACTGGGCCAAAAATCTCCTCATGGAAGCACTCCATATCTTGAGTTACATCTACGAAAACATGTGGCCACATATAGACGCCTTCACTGGCGTCACCTTGGAAACCATCTGGCTTGTTGTCATTAGTTATTCTACCCCTGCCATAGATTTGAGTCGCACCACTTTCTTTGCACATCTCCACACCAACAAGGAAATCCTTGGCATATTTTTCAGAAAGCATCGGGCCGTATAGGACACCCTCATTACGCAACGAATCACCAATTACTGTAGCCTCCACTTTGGCCATGAACATCTCCACAAATTGATCATATAAATCCTTGTGAATTATGAGATTACCTAGGCTAGTGCAACGCTGACCAGCAGTTCCAAATGCTGCCCAGTAAGCCCCTTCAACGGCATTTTCAAGATTGGCTGAAGGCATGACAACGAGTGGGTTTTTCCCACCCAATTCAAGGCTTGCTGACACGAGATTACGCCCACATACCTCTCCAATCATTTTTCCGACTGCAGTACTACCTGTGAATGATATTTTGTTGACCAAACCTTCGTCAACCGCATCCACAAGATGCTGGCCGGCGCCACTGCCTTTACCGTGTACGAGATTTATCACACCGTCAGGAAGACCGGCCTCGTGCATTATTCTAGCAAGAGCAAATGATAGCAGAGGTGCATCTTGCGGTGATTTCCATACACAAGTATTCCCACACATGATTGCTGGGATCATCTTCCAAAATGGTACTGCTGCAGGAAAGTTGCAGGCATTGATTATCCCGCATACACCTAATGGCCTGCGATAAGTGAATAATTCTTTGTCGGGCAACTCAGAGTTAACTGTTTGACCGTATAATCGGCGACCTTCAGATTGGAAGAAAAGACATGTGTCAATGGCTTCTTGAACTGAACCTGCTGATTCCTTGAGTGTTTTACCGATCTCTCTAGTTTCTAGTCGAACTATCTCGTCTTTATGCTTCATCAAAAGACGACCCATGTTCCCAATAATCTGCCCCCTAGTGGGTGCGGGGGTGGCTGACCATGTGGGGAATGCAGCGTGAGCAGCTGCAAGGGCATCATGAACATCCTCTTTAGTTGATAGTGGAAATACACCAAGGCAGTCATTCAGCCGTGCAGGATTGCGTGATTCAAAAGAAGAACCGTCACTTGCACTAGTCAATTTTCCATTGACAATGTTGTATCCTTTCACCTTCGGTAATCCATCTGGATTATCATTCGAAAGCACTTCCAGCCCTACTTGCAACACATGGGTCATGTACCTCTCGGAGAGGAGGTGATTCATCAATACTCCGCGGGCATCAATTCTTTACAGGGTAGCCAAAAAAGGTAAATCAAAACTGCATGGGTTTTAGTGAGTCAATGAATCCGGCATATTGTAGACGGAGCGGTTGCGATGGCGGATGATGGAAAAAAGACACTGGATTTGAAGGTAGCAAAGGCGATACCAAGTGATGTAGGCCACGGCCGTGCGAGGGTGCCATTTGATAATGATTTGAACTTGAAGCCCGGTGATGTAATTGAAATCAAAGGTGAAGATGTTACCGCAGCAATAGTTTGGCGATGCCGACCTGAAGATGCTAACCTCGGAGTCATCCGAGTTGATGGTATAATTCGTAAAAATGCAGGTTCCCAATTGGGTTCCAACGTGACCATTCGTAAAGTCGAGGCAAAACCATGTACAAGATTAACACTTTCACCTGTCATGGCTTCCAAACAGAAAGTCAGATTTGGACCAGGAATTGAAGGCTTTGCACGAAGAGGGCTAAACAAAAGGCCAGTTGTAGCTGGCGATAGGATTTTCATCCCGGGTATGACTCTTTTCGCTGAAGCCTTACCTTTTGCAATAATGCAGACTACCCCAAAAGGAATTGTCCAAGTTCTCCCTGAAACTGAAATTGTCATCAAGGATGAGGCAATTGATGAAGAGGTGGACAAAGGTACTACTTCAATTTCTTATGAGGACATAGGAGGCCTTGGTAACCAACTACAGAAGGTTAGAGAAATGATTGAACTACCCCTCAAACATCCAATTCTCTTCCGCACACTAGGTATTGATCCACCCAAAGGTGTCCTTCTCCATGGGCCACCTGGTACAGGAAAAACAATGATTGCGAAAGCGGTCGCCAACGAGACAAATGCTCACTTCTCGTCAATCAACGGACCTGAAATTATCAGCAAATATTACGGCGAGTCAGAGAAACAACTTCGTGAATTCTTTGAAGAAGCAGCAGCGCAAGCACCTGCTATTATTTTCATTGATGAGTTAGATAGCATTGCTCCAAAAAGAGAAGATGTAACTGGCGAAGTGGAACGGAGAGTTGTCGCACAATTACTTACCCTGATGGATGGGATGCAAGGCAGAGATAATGTCGTAGTAATTGGCGCTACCAATAGACAAGATGCTGTTGACCAGGCCTTGAGGAGACCTGGGCGATTTGACCGTGAAATTGAAATCGGTGTTCCAGATAAAGCAGGAAGAAGAGAAATTATTGATATCCACGTTAGAGGAATGCCAATTTCTGATGATTTTGATGTAGAATGGATACTCAATAACACACATGGGTTTGTCGGCGCAGATGTATCTGCACTCTCACGAGAAGCTGCAATGAAAGCATTGAGAAGATACTTGCCTGAAATTGACCTTGAAGAAGAAGAAGTCCCTCCAGAAGTTCTTGAGAAGATGGAGGTATGTATGGATGATTTCAAGCAAGCAATGAAAGAAGTTGAGCCAAGTGCCCTGCGAGAAATTTATGTTGAAGTTCCAGAGTTAAGTTGGGAAGATGTTGGTGGACTTGAAGAGGTCAAAGACCGCCTCAAAGAAAGTATCGATTGGCCACTCACTAGACCTGAACTGTTTGAGCACTTCGGAATTACTGCACCGCGAGGAATTCTTCTATTCGGAGCCCCAGGGACAGGAAAAACTCTCCTCGCCAAGGCAATAGCTTCAGAGGCTGAAGCAAATTTCATCACCGTGAAAGGACCAGAACTCTTCTCAAAGTGGGTTGGTGAATCAGAAAAGGCAATCCGAGAGGTGTTCAAAAAGGCTGCACAGGCTTCACCCAGTATTATCTTCCTCGATGAATTTGAGAGCATAGGTGTTCACCGCTCCGCAAATACTGACGGAGGTGGAGGGCAAGTTAACAACAGAATGGTTGACCAACTTCTTACATGCATGGATGGAGTTGAAGCACTTGATGGCGTCGTCATTGTTGCCGCAACCAATCGGCCTGAAATGATTGACAAAGCATTACTGAGATCAGGACGATTTGAGAGAGTTCTTCATATTCCGCCACCTGATGAAGCAAGCCGCCGCGAAATTCTAGTAATTCATACTAGAAAAATGCCACTTGGTAAATTCGACATAATGGATTTTGCCAAACAACTAGATGGCTATACTGGGGCAGATATAGAGGCTGTTTGTAGAGAAGCAGCACTGATTACAATGCGTGCTGGAAAGAAGACTGTTACAAAGAAACACTTCCAAGATGCTGTAAAACGTGTTAGACCAACTGTAACACCTGATATGCTAGATTATTATTCAAAGTTAGAAGTTAGCCTAACCAGTGGATTAGAGAGAGTAAAGAGCGGTATGGATTCACTCTCTGGAATAGAATCTGTCTGAAGATTTCAAGTTAGTGAAACAGTAAGGAAATATCCTTTCTACGCCCCATTAGCCCTGAGATAATGAGAGGATTCAAGTTCTACCTGTGCTGACGCACCCATGATGACAGCGACCTTCGGACGAGAACTCATCGGCCTTTCCGTTGTAGATTCACGTGGAGATGTTCTTGGCACGGTCGCAGACTTGATGCTAGATCTAAATACTGGCTCCGTAGGGACTTTGATTATTGAGTTGAATGACAATCTCGATGCTAGTCTTTTACCGTGGCCTTCCGAAGCTGGCCTAATGTTGCTCCCAACCGAGGAAATTGAACGGGTAGGGACACAAATCGTATTGAATCGATGATATCTCTTCGATTCACCGGCGCACAACCGTATTAAGGTAGCCGTAGTCGTCATTGCATTGAACCTATGGTTCAGTGGGTAATGTTGTGGCTATGAAACCAGCGGATTTGTTCGCTCGGATGAATACCCGCCAGTTTCGCAGGGGCGCCACATTATTCGCATTCTACCTTGTGTTGGGACTTCTTCTCGTGACTTTGCTGGGGAGTTTTATCAACCCTGTTAATTCACAACTTTCTGCTTATGATGACGACTGGTCAGATATTTCTACATTCAGAGAGGATCTCAATTCAATGGGTGTCGAAACTCATAGTTTGGTCAGTAGTCCTCTGCTTTTACATGAGATTGAAAATCCTGAAGAAACTGTATTTGTTATTGCTGGGGTTGAGAAAGATACTATCAGTTTACCAAGGTTCACTGGTGATGAAAGTATTATCCAGATGAAGGAAAATGATGGTTACACAACCAGTGAAGTTGAAGCCATTACCTCATTTGTTGCTAGAGGCGGAACCATCATTGTAATGGATGACTTTGGCTACAGCACCGGTGTTGCAGCCTCCTTTGGAATAGAATACAGTGGACACAAATTGTACGATGCGGGCGCATGGACTCTAGATTACAACTATATCTGGATTAACTCAAGTGACAGTTACAAATATACATCAAACATTTCCCATGCTGGTGCGCACCCTTGTTTCAAAGATACAGATGGAGATGGTTATGTTGACCTTATCGATACAGACCCGAACAATCCAGGGGTGCCTGGAATCATGTCTATTTCAACTGAGCAAGCAGGGCTTTGTGCACACCACCTTACCGGTGATGGAAGTGAACCATGGGACTTCGATCCAGGATACGATTTGCTTTTGAATAGCCCATCTGCATTCGACCCGGACCACGCTGATGATGATGTAAAGAACCGTTATGGCCTAGGTTTCTCTAGTACCGATTCATACCTAGATATCAACGATGATGGCGACCTTACAGTTGGCCCCGCTGGTAGTGGTTTCGAAGGTGATATGCAAGGACCATTTACTGTTTACATCAAATATTGTCTTTCAACGGACTGCGAGGACAAAACATCTGGTAAAGCACATTTCATTTCAGATGGAAGTCTTTTGATTAACTCTGTCTATGACTATGAAAATAAATATGGAGAACAACAAACTGAAATAGATGAAAATGATAATCGAAAGTGGGTGCTTGATGCAATCGCTGAAGCAATCTTATACGATGACAATGGAACTTTATTAGCTGGTGAGGATGCACAAGTTATCTTTGATGAAAGCCGCCATCAACAGACCTCATTTATGGGTGACACATACAATCTAATTTACTACCTTCTAGTATATTTCACGAGTGATTGGATGGCTATGTTGCTACTCTTCCTCACTCTTTTCATAGCATTTGAAGCTGTGATTATCCGCAAAACTGACCCTGAACCATGGAGACATGTATTCAGTATCATCTACTACGGATTTGGTGATTCACGCCGTTATGGATATTATAGTAGGGCTAACAAGGTCAAGCAGGTGCTTCTCTCAAGAGTAAGGAACCTGAATACTCTAACACGCGAAGAGTTTGATGCCTTACCTGCACGTGAATTGCAGAAAATGATTAGTGATCCTGTACTTGTTAAATTCGTATTTGAAGATAGAAACTACTCACTTGAACAATTGGTTGCTGTAGTCAAACGAGTAAAAATGTGGGGACGAAAGTAAGGAGGTGAGATGTGATGTGGACTAGAAAGGCAGCACTGATGATGACCTCTGGCATCGCGCTAGTTCTTATTGGAATGATGATGTCAAATTTCCAACTGATGGTTATCGGTATTGCATTCATCTCTTTCTTAGCTATCAACGGTTGGATTTCAGGACATGGCGAATTGCATATTGTCCGTACACTCTCTGCTGACAACCTCTACAAAGGGGACGACCTATATGTCGAGTTATCGATTACAAACAACTCCCGTAGAAGAACGCAACTTCTCGAAATCTTTGACAATGTCCCCCATGAAATGAAGATGAAAAGCGGCCTCAATTACATGATGATTAATCTCGGCGCAGGTCAAACCACCCGGATTCGCTATGTGTTGCGATGCCCATTGCGTGGCCACTTCTCCTTAGGACCTGTTTCTATTCGCTATCGTAATACCTTCAATCTATTCTCTAACGAAATGTTCGTTGATCACCGCTCTGACATAATCGTCTTCCCTCAGGTTCGAGATGTAGAAGAGGCCATGGTGCGAAGTAAAACGCCAAAGATGTACACTGGAGCAACGACTCTGAGGACACCGGGACCTGGAACAGAATTTTATTCATTAAGAGAATACGTGCCTGGAGACCCTTTCAAGAATATCAATTGGAAGGCTTTTGCTAGAACTGGAGAATTAATGATTAATGAGAAGTGTCGTGATGCAGTTACTGACGTGTTCCTTCTTCTTGACAGCAGAGACGTATCTCGAATTGGAACTGTACTGAAAAATCCACTTGAGATGGGCACAATCGCTGCTGCATCACTTTCAGCATACTTCCTACAACGGCGGGATTCAATCGCCCTAGCGGTGTATGACGACCGCCTTTCTTACCTACCAGCTGATGGGGGTGACAAACAGCATTTCAAGATACTAAGCAGTCTTGCAGGCGTCGCCCCTAAGGGCAATATGCCACTACAAGCCGTAACCAACGCACTAGCACCAAGGTTCAGCCGAGGCAGTCCGGTATTCATCATCTCAAGTCTTGAAGGGGATGGAACTGTCCCCCACGCTGTACGCGACCTAGCAGGCCGTGGGCACGAAGTAATTGTTCTAAGTCCAAGTAGTATTGACTATGAGAGATTGGTTTCGAGAATCCCAAGAATGTCTTATGAGGTCATGAAACTAGAGAGACAAAACAGATTAACAGCTCTTGCAGGGTTTGGCGCACGGGTCATCGATTGGATGCCCGATGTTGAACTTTCTCAAGCGCTACTGCAAGTCAAAATGTTGTGAGGTGAAATAATGGCTGATGATGTAGAACTACAAGGAGAGGGAGTAAAGACCCTCCACTTGAAAGCACTACGTATTCAGTGGCAGGTAGTCGCCATACAAACCGTTGCTACTCTAGCACTAATCTGGCTTTATCTACAACTTGGTTCCAACTTTGGTGCTTGTGATATCGCTAATGTTGATTCAGAAGGCGCCCCACTTTGGTGCCCTGCACTAGATCACACACTAACTCTAGATATGTTTGAAAGTATTCTAGGAAGTGAATCAGGGGATTCAGGATTTGATTTACCCATACCTGATTTCCTTACTGGACAAGGAAACGATGGAGCTGGACGTTACTATATGCCCATTATTTTGTGTGGGCTACTTACTGCTGGCTGGGTTTTCCTCAATCTACAAGCACCGCAACTGAGAAGAAAAGCCGTTCTTGGGGGCTTAGTCGTACTAATTTTATTCCTTGCTGGCCGCTTACTATTAGGTTGGTTCTGGGGGATGCTTACAGAATGGGAATTATATCTACCAATCAACAGTGACATATCTAGGAACCATGCTGAAACCTTAGTATATCCATTAGTACTCTATACACAATTTTTCATCGTTGCACTATACATGATTCCAGTCTGGACTGGGATGATGGGCATCTGGGGATTATCTAAGCGGATGATTGGATGGTCACTTGGTACTACACTAGTTTACCTTGGGATCCATGCTCTTCTCTCCTTTGAAGCAGTAACCGTTTACTTTGACTTAGGGTTAAGGCCAATAAGTCCGCAAATTAGTAATGAGATGGTTCTAGGTGGGTTGGTTTCAGAAACCATTTGGCCACTGTTATTGATGGCAATTTTAATGTTAATTTACTCTGAGTCTGGTTTTGCTGTAATTCGTAACCTTGAGTATGCATTCCGTTTACCTGAGTCTTGTAAGAAAGACCCTGAATATGTTACACAATTTGACAATATGCTGAATGGCCACCTAATACATACTGTTGGAATCTTTGTTCTTGTGACACTTTGTGCCATGCTGGCCCTCAAGTTCGATGATTTAATTCTAGATATTGTAGCAATCTTTGGTGCTTCCCAATGGAGTGGCCAGGTGCAAGAATCGCTTGAATTACAGTTGACTTACGGTAAAGTCATTTCAGCCATGTTGATGTTGATTTTCGTTGCTGGAATGAAATATGTTCTCCCTTGGCAAAGAATAATTGGATTCATAGAATCCTATCTACCTGATTTGAGTTCAGAATGATTTACGAGTTGCTGCTCTGTGAATTGGAATTGTCAATAACCTAGCAAGAGCAAAGCCTGTAATTGGCAATCCACAAATTACCAAAACTATGTGCAATAAATTGGGTATTGGCAAGTCAGCTGATAGCGCGGGAGGAATCATCAGTAATGCTGCTACTAAACCCGCTATAGAAACCCATTTTTCCAATAACATAGGATATGATTGCTGACCTTCAACTTGAACATCGGGCATTGGTTCAGCGCCCTCGGCAGGGCATGATTTATCGGTCAATACAAACCACCTCACAACTCAAGGTCTGATAATTCATCCTCAAGAGAAGCCAACTCAGAACGATGCTCTGGATTTGCAGGCGGTGGAACTCCATTTACCGTTTCTTCTCGAACAGAAGATGCTGAATCCATCTCTGCTAACTGTTTATCCAAATCAGCCAACTCACCCAATTCACCAGTAGTGCCTAAGACCTCTGCTGAAGGAAGACCAATCGTCATGCGACTAGTTAGATCTATTCCATCTTGATCATCTGGAGCGTCAATTGGCTCCCAAGTCTGACTCGAATCGGTTGGTTGTACCTCTACCCTAGGGCTCTCCTCTATACTCTCTACATCTGCCAGAGAAGATTCAGGGTTCATGTGTGCGATTGCCAAGTTATTGATTTCAGGCCTCTCTACTGCTGCTAGATGATATGACTCAAATGGCAACATCCCACTATGTTGGAAGTTCCAAAGATCTCCAATAGGGACTTCCCCCGTCAAACCACTAACATCAAGGCGGTGCTTCAATTCTTCAAGGACTTTGACTGTCTGTTCAAGTCCTACGGCCTCACCAGTAGTTCTCTGGTCAGATTCAATGTAAATTTCATCAAGTGCTTGCTGAATCATCCTACGTACTTCTTTGGAAACTGAAGGTAATGCCTCTGGCATATGTGATATCTTCTCAAGAGGGGCCACTTGTTCGGCGGGCAAACCTAGTTCGACCATCTGGCGCAATACTTCCCTCAAATGCATCAACATAGTCACTGATTGCTCATATTCATCTAGTAAATTTTCCAAATCTAAGACCACATTGGAAACCGTTTCAGATAATTTGTGTTCTAATCGATTCTGAACTGACCACCTCGTAAGACTTCTTACAGTGTCAGCAGTTTCAGGCGCCTGTTGACTGAGTAAATCCATCACTTCCGTAGATAATAGATATCTTGGAGTCTGCGCTACCTCATCAACAGTATGCTGAATGACCTGCAGACCACGTTCGACAGCACGATCCAACAGAACAACACTGAATCCCCTAGAACGAGCTGAAGTCATTCTATCAAGAACTGGCTCAAGCATAGCAAGACCACTTTCATCACCTAGTAAGGCTCTTGCAAGTGGTTCTTCAGATAACCGTGCGCGGATTCGGTCTGCTTCAACAATGTCTGCCAAAGCCAACTCGTGTGCATCCTCCAAATCCTCAGCCTGCTCAACTAACATTCTAAGTTCGGCCTCAGACGCCCCTCTTCGAGTATCTAAATCTCCAAGTTCACGCATCAGTTGCCTGCGTTCCTCCATCAATTCTCGTAACTCAGATTGAAGCAATGTGTGTTTCCTATCCATCTCAGCACACCGAATTCGCTCCTCTTCAACCATGGAGCGGCTTGAGTGAAGGTCGCCCTCCATCGAAGTGACTTCGTCTCTCCTCTGTTCTATCTGACGTTCAAGTTCGTTAAGTTCTGCCTGTGCTTGCCGGTGCCTCTCTCTTTGTGCACCTACCTGCTCATGTAAGACTCTCTGCATTCGCTCATCGTCATCGATTTGCCGCAGAACTTCTGTGAGACGTGATTCAGCAGTTTCCAATTCAGTCTTAGCCCTCACCTCTTCTGATAGAAGTCCTTCCAATGCCTCTAGAAGTTGTTGCCTTGACTCCATTTCACCTAATGCAGAAGCTAATTCTTCGGCTCTATTCTTGATTTGATTTTCTAATTCTGCAACACGCCTTGCTAAACGCTCAGCCCGTGATGATTGTTCCTGTGAAGATTTTTGTTCATCGCGAATCTTTTCTTTAGAATCATCTAATTTGTTGGATAATGATATTCTTTCATCCCTACCCTCTTCAATCACTTCCTGCAATGCTGCCAATTCAGTCTTCAATTCGTCTCTCTGTGAGCGAGTAGATTCCACCTTTTCTTGTGACTTCATTTTCTCCTTTTCAAGCCTTGCAATCTCTGCAGCTTGAGTTTGAATTCTAACTTGGAGTTCAGCAACTACTGGACCCATCAAACTCTTTCTTGTAGTACCGGGAAGGCCTACATCACTTTCTCCCAAATCAACCAACTTCCAGGCTTGACGGCCATTTTCCATCATTTCAAACCCTAGTTCAAATCCATAGAGAGTCTGGAGTCTTCCTTGCAACAGGTTTTGACGGTCTTCGCTACGGGTACGGCATGTAGCAAGAGATTCGCACATAGTACTCAGTGACCAATCTTCAACTGTACTAGAGCCAAGTACAAGGCGCATTGCCCTATCTAGTCGAACAATTTGTAGACGATTTGATGAGGTGGTCGCATTAGTAACAGCCTTTACAGTAGTTTCAACCCCTTGAGTTCGGATACCAACTGGAATTCCATCAATCAAAGTAATCGCAATACTCACGCCTTCCTTTGGTATTGATTCAAGATACCCTGTGACAGCCTCATCCTTAGCTGTCTTCAATGCAGAAATTGTTTGATCCACGCCACTCTTAGAATCTTTAACAACAACTCCCTCTGGCAGAGGTTCACCTGCATCATCCTCAACTGAACCTGTGGATTCTGTACGAAGAAGTGCTGCGGCATTTGCCAAAAGAGCAGTGTGATCTGCTTCTGGGTCAGTCCAAACAGCAATTGCAGCATCACCAGCAGGGGCGATTAATAACGCACCATCTACTAATGAAAGAGAACTCGCTAACGGTCTAACTTGATTGATTCCCTCGGCCAAACTTTCCATACCTTCGAGGTGTTTCTGTACCATAATTGTGAAATCTTCTGCGTCAGTAGGTAGATTTCCTTCGGCATGAACAAGCATTCCATCTTCCAATGCACAAGCACCACGAGTAACTTCACTCTTTGCTAATGTTTCAACGAGTAATGCCAAATCTTTAGTCGGAATATGGCCCTCTATTCGAGGCATAGGGAGAAGTGTGCCTAATGTTGCAGGGTCTACAAATGCCTCAAGTAAAGTTCTAGCAACTTGCTCAAATTCAGATTGTGACCAAATAACCCCTCGCTCCCTAAGAGTAGTAGAAGCACCCATACGGCGTAACTCAACTTTAGCCGCCTCACCTGCGAGGAATTTTTTGCCCTTATCAGAATCACAAATCCAACCGGCAGACTCACCTGCACAAATGAGCCTATGGCCAAAGGGGTTCTTTGATCTGGGTTTAAAATAAGATATAGCCCCAAAATCAAATGAAAATACATTTACCTCAACATTCAAGTCCATTTCTCCATCTACTGGTTCGCCCTTAGGTAGTTCAAACATCATATCACCTCATCAAATCCTCAATTACAGGGGCACGTGCCCTAATTTCATGCCGTAGTCTTCCAATGTTGGAAACCTCACGGCTTGAAACAAAGAGTGTGAAACCCCCTGCAAGGGGAGCAATAATTGAATTGCCATCATCAGTTTCTATCCAGAATTGTTCTAATTCACCTATTCCAGATGCTGAAGCAACTCTCCCAGACTCACGTAGTGCATCTTGTAACCCAACAGATACATCAACACCACTCAAATCAGGAGTCAAGAATGTAGCTATTTCATTCATATCAACATCAACAACTGCAGCAGCCTGCACGCCATCGATGCGTCCAAAAGTAGCCAATAATCTCTGTAGCATGTCCTCCCCCGAAAACACATCAGGCCGCCTACGCCTTCAAGAGGTTTTGCGCGCTCGGCCCCTAAAGGGCCGATTTGAACAGCAAAATCAAATCGCCAACTGGAAAATGGGTAATTCTGCTAAATATACCATTTTATTAGACGTTCAATTAATGAAATAACCTACACTTTTCGTATAAAAAGTGAATATGAACTTTTCAATTGAAAAATGCATTTTTCAATATAATATTTATTAATAATTATTAGAGCATTCAATTCAAATCAAACAGCCTCGCCGCTATCTTTGATGAGTGCCATCTCAATAGCAACTTGTAGCCGTTGCAAAAATCAGGCTATTTTGCATCAGAGATATAGTGGAGTCCACCTATGTCATCGCCACCTTGCTGATTCGATTAGAAGAAGAGTTAGTAAGACCTTGAGAGAACAACTGAAATTGCCAAAAAATGCACTTCGTGAAGATGGAACGCCACGAGTAATTCTGCTCTGCATTTCTGGAGGAAAGGACTCAGCGGTTCTTCTTGACATGATGGTAAGGTTTCTCGGCCCTAGACGAGATATTGAACTAGTTGCTGGATCTGTAGATGAGGGCATAGATGGTTACCGAGCACCATCGCTTGAAAAAGCATTAGAGTTGGCTTCAAGTCATGGCATCAGAGTTGAAACAATTTCTTATCCAGAACTCGATTTTGAGAGAATGGATAAGATTGTAGAAATGATGCCTAAGCTTTCTGCCAACCACAAAGATGCTGATGGGATGAAATCATGTTCATATTGCGGAGTATTCCGGCGCCAAGGATTGAATGCCTTGGCTGAAAGAGTAGGTGCTGATTGGATGGCACTTGGCCACAATCTAGATGACATGGCACAGACGATATTGATGAACCTACAGAAAGGTGAGGTTGACCGCACCATTAGACTCGCACCTCACACATGGGCACCAGTAGATGGGCTAATTCCTAGAATCGTACCACTGCGTTGGATTCCCGAACAAGAGATTCATGCTTATGCAAAAGGTGAAGAATTACCAATACACCATGGCGATTGCCCATATGCACCAGGCGCATTGCGTCAAAGAAGTAGAGATTTGATTGCCCGCCTAGAGGCTGACGTACCCGGTTCTCGGCATGGATTATTACACTCAATGGATTCAATTCGTGAATTACAAATTGAGGCGAAAGGTGGGCACCAATCTACTGAATGGGCCTCTGAGTGGATGCAAAAATGTGGGACTTGTGGCGGGGCGTCATCCCAGTCACTTTGTCAAGCCTGCATTATGCGAAAGTGGCTAAAACAAACTGATGATTAAATTAAACAGATGATTTTACAACAAATTGTCGATTATGGAGTTCATATCTTGAGGTCTGCCGCAATAATGACAACGTAGTTCTAATGGTTCGACAGAAATCACAATCATTCTGTGTGGCTGTGGCTCACGGTTTGCTTGAGTAATGCAGTTGCTGAAGGTACACTTGGTAACATTCACCATTTCACCCTGTACTTCGACGGTGCGCTTCTCAGCCACTGAATAATTTCGAATAATTGCCACTGATGCATGAGGGGCAATGATGCTCAATCTATCAAGTTCATCCTGAGTCAATTCACGATCCTCGACCTTGATTATGTCCTTGGCTCCAAATTTACTAGAGGGCACATTCATTACCAAAGAAACGGGATTTGATCTCTTACCGGAAATCCGTAACATTCGTAGAACTTTGAGGGCGGTTCCAGCAGGAATGTGATCTATTACTGAACCATTGCAGATTGCGGTGACTCTTCGCATCTCATCACTCATTCTCCCACCTCCTCTGGTACAGATACTCCAAACACACGACACAGAAGAGCCATTCGTGCAACCACCCCATTGAATGCTTGGTCAAAATATCGAGCATGGGGGGTGTTATCCACATTAGGATGAATCTCATCAATACGTGGAAGTGGGTGCATTATTATCATAGATTCTTTGACATCCTTCAAGTTACTGCGACTCAATTTGTATATTCCTGCAACTTTCAGATACTCATCTTCATCAGGGAATCTCTCCTTCTGAATTCTCGTCATATAGATTACATCGGCAGTTGGTAGATTAGATAGCAAGTCCTCAGATACGGTAATACTTGCACCACATCTTTCTAAATCTTCAATTATTTCTTCAGGCATTGAAAGTGATGCTGGAGCTATGAAAGTCAAGTGGGCGCCAAAACGAGAAAGAGCGTGCGAAAGGCTGTGTACTGTTCTACCATAACGAAGATCACCAACCATGACCACATTTAGATCTAGTCTGCCGTGTGCTTGTCTAATTGTGAAAAGGTCAAGCATTGTTTGAGTGGGGTGGTGTCCAGCACCATCGCCACCATTCATTATCGCTATTTCACAAGCATCTGCTGCATATTGAGCGGCACCCTGCCTAGGATGTCGCAAGACAGCCACATCACAATACCCATCAACCATTTTCATAGTATCAAAGAGTGTTTCACCTTTGGTAACGGATGAAGATGCTAAGGCACCAAGGTTTACCACATTGCCACCTAGACGTTTCATAGCAGTCTCAAATGACATTCTTGTGCGAGTACTCGGCTCAAAGAACATATTGCCTAGCAACTTGCCTTGTAGGAGGGGTAAATAGACGTCTCCTTTTGCCACTGGAAGCAATTTCTCAGCATCGTTTAGCAATGCTTCAATCTCTTCATTTGTCAAGTCATCCATAGTAATGAGGTCGGCTGCCATCTCCTTCGCCCATTGTACGGCGGCGCGAGCGAGTCATATTGATTGCGATGTACAAACACTCCAATATTCTACTATCTTGGGGGCGAGGACTTGATGAAGTCAAGGGTGGTGGGGGCATTGATGCTCGTCACTAGAACCCCTGTCAGAGTCTCATTTTGCGGAGGAGGAACTGATTTAGCAGCCTTCTATCGAGCCAATGAATCAGGCGGCCTTGTAACATCTATAGCATTGCAAGCCCACATTTACGTCACAATCAATAAGAGATTTGATGATAGTATACGAGTTTCGTACAGTAAAACTGAGACTGTTGACGATATAGAAGACATTCAGCACGAATTAGTTCGAGAAGCTATGCGACTGACTGGTGTCACCTCCGGAATTGAAATCAACACCATTGCTGACATCCCAGGGAAGGGCACCGGCTTGGGTTCTTCATCGGCCGTCACAGTTGGCCTTCTTCATGCGCTCCATGCCTATGCTGGAAGAAAAGTAGGCCCCAAACAATTGGCTGAAGAAGCATGCGAAATTGAAATTTCGGTCTTAGGACAAACTATTGGAAAACAGGATCAATACGCTGCGGCATTCGGGGGATTGAATCAAATATCCTTCAATTCTGATGACACTGTGACTGTTACCTCGCTACCAGAGTTAGATTCCACTGAACTAGCAAATAACTTCTGTTTGGTCTGGACTGGATTAACAAGGAAGGCTACTCCTATCCTTGAACAACAAAGTCGTAATACCAGCATCAAAATGGATGAATTATTATCCATGAGAATGCAGGCTGAAGAAGTTTCAGAGCTTCTAAGTTTAGGGGAATGGAAAAGTGTTGGTTCTATCCTCAATGATGCTTGGAACCTAAAGCGCACGCTAACTGAAGGTATTTCCAATCCTGAAATTGATGCACTGTACAGTAAACTAATGGATTTGGGTTGCGGTGGAGGTAAACTGCTTGGCGCTGGAGGAGGAGGATTTATTCTTGTTCAAACCCCACCAGGAGTTCAAGAAAAAATACAAGATGAATTAACAAATAAAGTAATTCCACTCGTAGTTGATTTTGATGGTTCCACAATCATGTTAGATGATCGGGACGTGAAGTAATGCATAAAATGGCAATTTTCATCATATTATTGTTAACCGTAAGCCTTTTTTCATTACCTCAAGAAATTGAATTGGAATTAGATGAGGATAGCAAACTAGCCAATCGATTTGGAAACCTAGACATAACTGTAACCACTGCAAATGAAAGCCCCATCACTGGAGTAGAGGTCACTCTGATTGATGGATGTACAGACATATCACTTACTGAGCCATTTACGATGACACAATATAGGGAAGTCATTAGTAATCTATCAATAGGCCCAGTTAGAATCGTTGTGACTCACGCTGATTATGCTAGTGGAGGTACAACCACTAACATCTCAAATGAGGAAATTATGGAGGTGCATATTGTACTTAGGTCACTCGATTCAACGTTGAATCTTACTGGACCACCTTTAGCTACAGTTTCATTGTCTCTACTAAATGACCAAAAGGAATTGGAAATAACACTCAATGAAACTGGAAATAATACCCTGTCTGTCCCACACTCTGGAGAAGGTTGGATTATTTCATCAACTGAGGTGAATAAAACTCTCACTCATTGGAATGGGGAAGGGAATCTCTCGCTACAAAACAATGGTACTATGCAGGCCTCCGGGATACATGAAGATGTAAACCAAAGTGGAACTCTACGTATTGAACACCACCCCTCAGGATACTGGGAGTTATTGGAATGGAATGGGGCAGTCAATGTGAATTTGCCCCGCACTAATGAAGGTGAATGGCATTTTTTCAATATTAAAGATGGTTTGAGAATTGGTCAACCATTAATTTCTGATGATGTTTCTGAGTTGAATATTTCTTCACTACTGAACAACCAAAGCATTTGGCCGACACCTGAATGGAGTGGACATGGCTACCTCAATATGACTAGTGCGCCTGGAATTGGACAAGAATTCAATGTTACTTGGGAAGCAGAATACAATATACCAATGGATTTTGGTACCCCATTGTTACCAGAACGTTCACGTGGCTTAACTCAACAAATTGACTTCTTATTTGGCAACCGAGATGGCACAATTAATGGAATGGAATTAATGGGCTTGCATGAAATTCAAGCAAGGCATCCTTGGCTCGATAGTGAACACCTCTTTCTGTTTGATGAAACTCCATTAACTGGAAATGTTGAGAAAGATAACTTTTCTATTTCTCAGAATAATGTCATTGGTGCCGGGTATTATAGTTGGTCTGAATCTGCAATCATTAGTGGTCAAGCAACTTATGGAAACAGTCGCATGTTTTGGTTCCCTGTGAGGGGTGATGCTATCGAAGCAATACCCATCACCGTTAATCTCCCACCTAATTGGGAAGTAAGATACAGCCCTCAAATTGAATACATCACTGGTGGACAAAATTCATTCACAGTAAATAGATCACTCTCACCAACTGTTGGCATGTGGACTGTTACTATTGGCCCGAACCAAGCACCTGTTGCCAATGCCCACCTTGAAAACAGAACGGGATTAGCAATACCATTAGATAGCAACACAACAATAGTCAGTGATTGTTCTGATTCTGGCGTAAGTGGCCTAAATAATCGATGGGAATTCAGGCGTAATGGAT
>DASCSU010000014.1:0-21706 GCA_034399495.1 Candidatus Thalassarchaeaceae archaeon | reverse complement strand
GTGCTCGAAAGGCGTACCACCCACATTGGGAACAGGTAGTGCTTAGACTCAACCCAAAAGAAGAGGCTCAAGTTGATTTGGTAATTGTGCGAGGTAAGAGAATTTACCTCTCACGTAGAGATCGCCCCATGCCACCAAACCCTTCATCGTTCTCGATGTTACTTCGCAAGCATCTGATGAATAGCCGTTTAGTTGATGTGAAGCAGCACGCCTTTGACCGTATTTTGACTTTAGATTTTGAAACACGTGATGGAATTAAATCTCTAGTAATTGAAATGTTTAGAGATGGAAATGTATTGCTATTAGATTCTGAAGGAGTTATTATTCAACCACTCACTAATGTAAAATATGCGAAAAGAATTCTCAAACGTGGAGAAACATACGAATTCCCTCCTGCACAAATTGACCCTCGCACCCTCGATTCAAAAGATTTGAACGCAATTATATCTGAAAGTGATGCTGATTTAGTTAGAACTTTGGCCAGTCGCGCCAATCTTGCTGGAACTTATGCAGAAGCAGTATGCAATCTCGCTGGTATTTCTTCTGATAAACTAGCTGCAGAACTTACCGAAGAGGAAATTGAAGGAGTTGTAGAAGGGCTCCAAAATCTAGCAACTCAACTAGAAAATGAAACCGGCGGTGTTTTGATTCTATCTAAAACGGCCAAAAAAGAACTTGCTGAGGCTGGAGAAAACCCACTTGCCAAGGATACTGTTTTTGAGGAACATGGTATTGAAGCCCTACCTTTCTCTTTACCACAACATAGTGAGCAAATAACAATTGAATACCCTAGATTAGCAGATGCTGCAGATGCTTGGAAAGGCGGCTGGGATGCGGCTGCGACTGCTCGTCGAGCACAAGAAAAAGCGGCTGAATTAATTGATGAAAGGCAAGCACGAGACGAGGGTAGCGCATTAGAAAGAAGGCTTGCCCAACAGGAAAGGGCAATTACTGGTTTTCATGCTAAAGCAGAATCACAACAGTCACTTGGAATATCAATTCAAAACAATTGGGAACATATTGATGCACTTATCAATCAAACACTCAAAGCCGTGGAAGAAGATGGTTGGAATTCAGTAAGAAGTAAATTGCGAGAAATAGAATGGATAGAATCCGTTGACCCGTCCAAACGCACTATGAAGGCCTACTTACCCGATGAAGATGGTGAAACAGATCAAAGAATTGAATTACATCTTGACCAAACAGTTCACCAAAATGCTCAGCGTTATTTTGAAGCAGGGCGCAAGCAGAAAGAGAAATCAGTAGGTGCACTAAAGGCAATTGAAGAGACAAAACAGAAGATTGCAAGTGGTGAGAAAAAACGGGCAAAAGATGAGGCTGCTGGAAGATTACATGCAACTAAAAGAAGCAAGCAATTGTGGATTGAAAAGCATCGATGGTCAATAGTTGGTGATGGACACTTACTACTAGGAGGCAAAGATGCACGAGGAAATGATACCGTTGTCAATAAGTATCTGAAGAGAGAGGACCTTTACTTCCACGCCGATCTACATGGAGCACCTTCATGTGCGCTCAAACTCAAAGAGGGCTTTGAAGAGGACCCACATCCATTACCAGGGCTACCAGAAGGAGTGCCTGCCCTGCGATTAACTCAGACAATGGAGTCTGAAAATTTCAACGATGAGACCATTTGTGATGCTGCGGCAATGGCAGTAGTGTGGAGTCGCGGTTGGTCTTCAGGGGGGGCTGCTGCCACTGCTTTCTGGGTAGAGCCGACCCAAGTTAGCAAAACTGCAGAGACTGGCGAAGCACTTGCTAGAGGCGCATGGATTGTACGCGGTAAGCGAAACTGGTTGCGTGATTTAAAGATGGAAATGACACTAGGAATGGCTGTCATCAATGGAATTCCACTCCCACTGACTGGCACCCATCAAGCAGTCACACAGTTGTGTAGTCGGTGGGTTAGAATCGGACCGGGTAATACCAAGAAGGAAACCCTTGCCAATCAAATTGCAAAATCCACTGGCCTTACTCAAGACGATGTATTGGGTGCCCTACCGCCAGGGAATATACAAGTTATAGAGGATAATAATCTCTTGAAATCAAGATAGAATATCTTCCATCCTACCCTTTTCAGCGGCTTTCTTGATGCATCGCGCTATTCTTCTGCCTACGCTCATATCTGTCTCGTTGACATTCATGTATGGTGAACCACCTATGCTAACATTACTGCCAGCGACTATTCTAGCTGACACCTCAAACACTCGGAACTCAAGTTTGTCGGTAACGATAGCCTCCAAACAGAACGGCCCAATCATGCCACGCGCCCCCTCTTCTAATTCAAGAGAGGCTGCTACTGCGCCCTCCCCAAGACGGAATGCTTCGGGAAGAAGTGATTCACGTAGAACCACTTCGGCGTTCCCGGTGACAACAAACGAGGGCTCCAAACCCATATCTCGCAAATCCCTTAGAGAACCTAATTTGTAGAACTCATCGACATTAGCCTCATCTCGGCGATCGATTGTGAGTAGTTCAAGGCGGCCTAATTCATCTCCATCACGTGAACCAATACCCTCAACTTGGTAACCATCATCGCAGATTGGGTCATAGAAGAATTGCATGTAATAGCGCGTCCCCAGAATATATTCCTGGATTGTGAAATCCTCTTCCAGATCTACATTCCTGCGGAAATCTCTGAAGTTCCTAGCCACGAAATAACCACGGCCACCCTTAGCTCCAGCATACTTGACTATCACTGGGCCATCAATGTCGTGTGGATCGTCAATGACCTTAGGCATAGTACACCCCCCCATTTCCAGCCATTCTCTTTGGGTATCTCTACCCGCTTCCCATTTTAGGATACGGCGGTTGCCAAAAGTTGGAACTTCTAAAGCAATGAAATTGTCAGGGCCAAGATATTCCACTAGAGAGCCATGCGGGATTATGATGACATTACGCTCTCTGAACCATTCTGCATAATCTAGCATCTCTTTGTAATCATCAAGCATCAGCCATTCGTCTGGCTCGGCCCCTGGGAACGCTTTGAACATTTTACGGCGGCCTTCACCTACTGCAATTCCTAGAGTTCTGAAACCCTCTGCACGAGCCCCATGAAGAATCTGAAGAGAAGAATGAGAAGCTACAACTCCAATGGTAATCTCATCGGAATTATAGGATGACAACCAGCCGGAGAGGGCACCTGAGTTATCGACCATTACGAATGGGTGAGGGGTCCACTAAATGAGTATGACGGAGGAGTCTGATGGCATCAACCATATTGATTAATCAATTGCGCTCAATTAGATTGTGGAAATGAGTGGTTATCTTTTTGCAACCACTTTCATTTCAACTGCAATTGATGTAGGAAGAGCTGTTACAGACACGGTTGTTCTTGCAGCCAAAATATTAGAGAAATACTCGCCATAAATCTCATTATATCCTTCGAAATCTCTTTCCATATCTACTAGAAAACATAGACAATCAACCACATTCTCAAGAGATAAATCGACCTCTTCAAGAATTGATTTGATGTTCTCTATAACTTGCCTAGTCTGCGCTTTAACATCATAATCTAATGGCCCCCCATTTTCATCCCTAATTGCACCACCGACTATCTCGTTAGTCTCGGGATGCCTGGGCCCAATTCCAGATACAAAAACCAAATCACCCACTTGGTGAGCATGAGGATAAGTACCCACTGCTTTAGGAGCCTTATCAGAGAAAATAGGGCCATCTTCAGGCAACTAAATCATCCCCTTATCCAAGACGTTTCGATCTCCAGTGTAATAATCAATGTCATCCTCATCAAATTCTTTATCACCAATTGAATTACTGGTTGGGGTTAGTTGAATAATTGCTCCACCTGAACCGTGAAGTGCAGCATAAGCAAGGACCTCGCCGTTGTAATTATTTGATTGTCCCATCGTTGCAGCCATCCACCATACTGGTTTGTAGGCAACCACTTTTTGAACTCGTATTTGGCCGTGTATTTCTCTGCTAAGTTGGCTTAAATCTTCAAGACGACCTTCACTGAAAAACTGCATTATTTTTTGGTTCCATTCCTCATCCTTAGGACTGTGAATTTTATCCTCTTCTGGCGCAATATGTTCAGTAAACATTCGGTTAGAAAGAGTAGATACAACTACTACAATAGCCTTTTTTCCTTGAGCCTCAAGAGTATCTCGTGCAGCTTTACCAAGCACAATTGATTCTGCACGGTTAGCATATACATTAGATGATACAATACATGCTGGGATTCGGTTATCGGGGTTGAGTAAACTTAGGGCTACAACTGAACCTGTATCAATTGGAAAACCGTCGTAGTTGATAGTTCTAGAGTGTAAACCCCTCTTACCACAGTTATCGTGGTAACCTTGGGCAAATTCAGTGTCCATCTTGAACTCGTATGGCATACTACCAAGAAAATGGAAGTCATCGTCAACATGGACCCATTTCGGCTCAGGGTTCGCTTGAATTTGATGGCCAATAATACTCGGCCATGTTGTTGAATAAATCAGAATGATGTCAGCATCACTCTCTTCAATTCGCTGTCTTGCAGTATCGTAAGCAGCACGAAGTCTACCCCATCCTTCATTTTGTTCTGGCACAAGAAGTGGGTGGGGGTGAGGGGGGACATAGAGCCCAAAGCAAATTGGGGAATCACTCAAAGTACCAACTCCCTTGTTTCAGGATTTGGATCCCAAGCGGCAATGGTATTCCCAGTGCCAATTACTGATTGATAGCCGTAGATTTCTGCAGGATAGTCTGGCATCCCCATAGCTTCCATCATCCAACTAAATGAACCTGAATCTGTTTCAGCAATTGTTTGCTCTGTAAATTCTGGCATTAAATCAACCACCTCTTGCATCTTACCTTGACGCATTAAATCAATCAATTTCATGTCCCAAACATAGTTGCTGTGGTTGTATATATGTTGTTTTGACATATCTTCAGGTAGTGGCGACTCAACAGTAAAATGACGATGTGATAGGCTATGGCTTGAGACAAGGACTACTCGTTTGTCACTCTCTAAAATCGCCTTACGACAAGCTCTTCCAAGCGCACGTGCTTGCTCATTCATGACCTCCACAGAATAATAATGTCTATTGCGATTTGAGGAAATGGGTACTACTGGTTTGTCCCATTCTGGATTCAACATATGAGCTGAAACAATAGTCCCATAGTCGATACGGAAATCTTGGTTTTCCATCATCATTGTAACTAGGCCCGCATCTTTAGCAGCATCATGCATTGCTACTGACAAATCTACATCAACATTGATGTCATAATTAAATCGGAATAAATTTGGGAAGATTGGATCAACTGATTTTGATTTGAAGTTAGGAAGACCGAGGAAATGGGTGCCAACATAGGTTTGCCAATGCGGAGTGAAAACTACCATGGCATCATAATCCAGTGATTTGAGTTTACGTGCGAGTTTGGCGTACCCCCATCTAAGGGTCTCCCAGCCACCTTCTGAGTGAGGTTCATTCTGTTCAGGGTTATCTGCATAAACCATGTGTGGAGGGTGAGGCGCAATGCAACCAGCAACTATCTCTCCCATGCCATCTCCTCCCAACTCATAGCCATTAATAATCTCAATCGTGCTTAATACAGATATTGACTACCTCTGAGAAGAAGCCTAGACTCCAATCTCCACCTTCTCTTCCCACTCCACTATTTTTGACTCCACCGAATGGCACTCGTAAATCTCGATGTAGCCAACAATTAACCCAAATCATCCCTGATTCAATTCGTTCTGCTAGTGCACTACCTGCATCTGTATCTGATGTCCAAATTGACCCAGCCAAACCATAATCAGTCATGTTGGCAATCTCGACTGCTTCATCATCATCAGTGAATGAATGCAATGTGACAACTGGCCCGAATATCTCCTCAGTTGAACATCGGCTATTTGGTTCCAGTCCATCGATTACTGTTGGTGTAATCCAATACCCATTATCGAAGGATTCAGGGAGGTTATCTGGAGCCCCGCCCCCACATAGAATATTTCCTCCTTCTTCTTTCGCAATCTCGATGTAAGATAGAATCTTGTCACGATGTGCCGCAGAAATTAGAGCACCCAACTGTGTGTTTTCATCAGAAGGGTCTCCCATATTCATGTTCGTTACAGAGGAAACAAATGATTCAACAAAATCATCATAGATGGATTCATGAATTAATATTCGAGAACCACAAAGGCATACTTGTCCTTGATTCAAGAAGGACGCTCTAACAATTTCAGGCATTTTTTCATTGTAATTCGCATCATGCCGTATGATAGTTGCATTCTTACCACCCAATTCTAAACTGAGTTTTTTGAACCCTGAAGAGGCTGCCTTTGCCACTTCCCGCCCAGTAGCAGTACCGCCTGTAAAAGAAATCAGATTCACATCGGGGTGTGATGTCAGAGGAGAGCCTGCATCTATTCCATTACCATGAACTAGGTTGAACACACCCGGTGGAAGTCCAATACTATGTACCACTTCAGCTAAGAGATTTGCAGTCATTGGCGTCAATTCAGAGGGCTTAGCCACCACTGTATTACCCATCAACAATGCAGGCGCTACTTTCCAAGATAGAAGATACAATGGAAGATTCCAAGGGGTGATTAGTCCTGCTATTCCAACTGGTTTGTTGACCACCCTATTTGTTGCATCTCTCATCTCAAAAATCTGCTGTTCATGGGTGGAAATATGCTCGGCAAAGAATCTGAAATTAGATACTGAACGTGCTGCATCAACACTTCTTGCCAAGGATATTGGTTTTCCAGTGTCTAAACTTTCGAGTTTGGCAACCTCTTCCAATCTAGATTCTAAAGCATCAGCAATCCGGATTAACCAACTTGCTCTTTCTTCTACAGACAATGCGGACCAACCGATAAATGCATTCTTGGCTGATTTTACTGCTGCATCAATATCTTCTGATGACGAGCATGGAATCAGAGCAATTTTTTCTCCTGTTGCGGGAGAATAATCATCAATCCAATGGTCACATTGAGCGTTTTGAAACACACCACCAATGTAATTTCTGAAGGTAATTATTTCAGATTCTTCCACTTAATCACCTCAAGGTGTTTCATCATGATTTGACATAATTGAATACTGTCTCCAATCATAGTACCATCGATCACTATTGGGATCCCATTCATCCCATGTCACTACTGTTTCTAGATTATCAAGAAGTTTTGGTGGCACTACTCCAGGAACAATAAACGCTTTTTGACGGTGTAATGGATATGGATTTCTTAATTCAATTCCAAGAACTCCCAGTACTGCTCTAGCAACATACCAAGTTGCTTGAGCGTTCCATCCATGTGCAATTTTGATAACTATGCCAAGTCCTTTTGGATAATCTGGATGAATAATTGAAAGACCTAGCAATCCATCTGCTCCTTCCTTGGCCAAAACACTACCTTCTCCAGCCTTTAAAATTGTAGAATCAAGGCGATTGAAACCTCCAACAAGGTCCGGATTGCGACACATCGCTTCCCAAATCCAATCATTGTCTTTAGTTGCTGCAAGGCCTGCAAACATTACTGATAATTCATTGACTGTATTCGAGATAGTAGGGAGGCCACAACCATCCCTAGCAACTCGAATAGGTTCCCAATCAGGTTGATCCATGAACTCTCTTAGTGTATCTAAGAATAGAGGGAACCAATCAGATTGAGGGAGGGTATATCCTGCGCGATTTATCCCTTTCAGATGGAGTGCTTTGAGTATAGCCGCATGTTCTCCTGAACATGTGTGAAACCAACGCCTTGGTCTACGAACCTGGCGACCAAATTGAACCAATGGCACATCAAGTGGGCATTGCATCAAACCCCATTCAGACTCACTAAGAATTGATTGAGCGGTGGCTACGTGTTCAGTATCTCCATTATGGCTAGAACAAGCAACTGCTTTTTGCTCCCAAGATAATTCCTTGTCTAGAACGTCAACGAATGTTTTCATCAATAGTGGCTTCATCATGGAGCGACCGTAACAGAGGACATTCCCTCCAAATGAATGTATTACCTCGGTACCGTGCGCCCAAGCAACAGCACCATGAATCGTATTTTCACTAACCTCATTTCTTCTGAAATCAACCAATGGTTCCCATTCAACATCTCTTCCCGTAGAGATACCCTCGTGAACTTCTCCAATCGGGGTTGTAGGATATACTCCTGAACCGGGCCTTCCTGAAGACACTGATGATGGCTTTTCCTCACTCAATTTATCGCCCCCCCATTAACAATAGGTGCTACTTCATTCATGAATGCTGTCATGTCTCGCTGAACCCTATTTGAGTCGTGGCGGAAGAAGTCAAACCATAGCATTAGTCTATCCTCTGGGTGAAACCTATCAATTATTTGGGCCGCAACTTCTTCGGCGTTTCCTATTACTGCATTGTTTGATGCCTTAGCAACTTTTGCTGGATCAATTGTCCCTTCTAATGCCCTCCAATACGAATTGAGGGTTACTTCTGCTTCAGCATGAGCTGCTAGTGAACGTTCTTCAGCAGACAAATCTGGCTCATCGTTTAAGAAAACCATCAATGTCCTTGGCATCATATTACGTTGCCAAGAGCCACCATCTGAATGATATACGTCTGCCATTCTTTCATGCGTCTCTTCAATCTGTTCAGGTGGAGTAATTGATAGATTGAAAACTTGCACAGGAAAATGCCTGTTTGCTTCAATTTGTAAAGCCGGTTCATGGCTACCTATTATCAATGTCAATAAATCTCTATTCCAATCCTGTGGTATACACTTGATATTTTCAAATTCATAGCGGCGTGGGAACTCAACTTCTGTTGGCATCTCACTCAGGCCCCTAACATCCATAGCTGCTGATTGTACTGCTTCCCAATCTTCATCACTACGGAAATTACCCCTATCTAGAATTGTTCTGCGCACACTATCTGATGAGAATGCCTCACCATTAATGAGGCGTAGGAAGATTTCACTTGCTTCCCAGAAAATTTGACCTCGTAAAGCGGGCCAAGCTGCCTCTTCGACTGCATCTCTTGGAACAATTCCGTATGGTGAAGCCATGAATTGAAAGCGACCTGCGGAATATCCAAGATGCAATTTTCTCTTATCATCCCTTAATTCTTGTAAGGCACAGAAGTTACCGACTCTTTCAGCCACAGCAATAGGGCCACCATTAGCCAATATTGCTAATACTGCAGCACCAATTTCAATGTTTTTTGTTTCCGCCATTGAAAGCACTGCTAACTGAAAGAAATCTGTACATAGTCCCACTTCACCTTCCCAGTGAGGAATTACAGGTTTGCGATTACTTTTCTGAGTCTCTGTTGAAAGGTGAGCTTGGGCAATCCAAGCAACACCATAGCCAAGGTTGTCAGCGAGTTTCAATTGTTCTAAATAATTAGAATACATGGTCTGCTCATCAGGGCAGAAACCTGTTGAATCGGGTGTTTGGGAAATTGAAAAGAATATATCAAATTCCATCATTACACCTCATATTGAGCGCATTCTTCCACCATCAACAGCTAGGCTAACCCCTCTGATTGCACCGCCTACATCGGTGCATAAGAAAGCAATTGCAGCGGCGGTTTCAGCAGGATCAATGAGTCTATCAGCAGGCACCCCTGCTAGCCACCCTGCCCTAACCTCATCAGGAGAGCAACCACGCTTTTCAGAAATTTGACTAGCCAATGAATCTAATCTTCCAGTATCTGTAAAACCAGGTAATATATTGTTGATACTAACGCAAGATGGCAATTCTGTAGCATACGTCTTGGACCATCCAGCCATTGCTCCTCTAACAGTGTTAGATACCCCTAGATTAGCAATTGGCTCACGAACGGAAGTTGAAATTATATTGACAATTCTACCATATCCCTCTTCTTCCATGCTAGGCAAACAATGCTTGACCATTTTTTGTGCCGCAAAAAGGTGGCGGCGAAGGGGCTTGAGAAAGTCCTCATCACTTGCTTCCAATAATGGACCAGATGGAGGCCCCGCAGCGTTGTTGATTAGAATGTGAATAGGTCCATTTTCTTTGATGTGCTTTGGCAATAGGCCATCTATTACCCTGCCATCTTCTAAATCAATTGGAAGAACAAACGCATTGTTAGCACCCAAATCAATACACTCATTAGCCAATTCTGCTAATTTATCAGCGGACCTTGAGATCAAAGTCAGGGTTGCTCCAGCCTTTGCTAATGTTAACGCAGTAGCACGCCCAATCCCTGATGAGGCGCCACAAACAATAGCGTGTTTTCCATTCAATGTATCATTCGCAAGTGGTGATTTTACATCCATTTTTTCACATCCATTATTGACATAGTGAGCATAGGTTAGTTCAGCCAATTTGTCCCTCACTACCTCCAGCACTTCTTCGGGTGCATTACGGAAGGTGGGGTGTTCGCTTTCACCTTGAGGGTGGCGCATTTCATCCCATTTTCCATCTTCATAGGCAACTAATGCCTCTTTCATCAGTACTCCTGCGAGTACTAAAGTCTCGTAGCACAAATCTTCGTAAGTCATACCACGGGTAACTGATACCTCTCTTCTAAGAAGTAATTCCCCGGTATCAATTCCATTATCACAAAAGTGAGTAGAAGAGCCAATTGGTATATCGTGATATACAGACCATGCCGGGCTAGCTGAACCGCGGCAATCTGGCAAAAGACCGGGATGACTGTTGATTACGCCATCTTTAGGATGGTCAAGGATTTCACCACGAATTATTCTAGTGCCACCAAATACAATTAGATCAAGTTCCAAATTTTCGATATGGGGCATCACATGCTCTGAATTGTGAATGGGAACAGAAATATGTGGCACATCAATACCCTGAACTTCTAATTCTGCAAGTTGTTCCCCTATTGTTGGAGCAATATCATTGCCTTCTATTCTTTTGAGAAATTTCTCTCTTTCTTCATCCCCAATAGCACTATCTTCAGTGATAATAATGGAAGGAATGAAGCCTTCTGATAGGATTTGACGTAGCATTTCGCGCCCATATGGGTGCTCTTTGAGCAGCAGATATGCGAAGGTCGGCTTGCCCATGTTTCTCATATGCGCGAGGGGCCATAGATACCCGTTATTTTCGGTTCAAAGATTATAGTAGGTTAAGTTCTGTAATTTCTTGTCGAAACCAATATTGTCCAAGAATGAAAACCAGAGTAAAGGCAGTAACATGCCCCAGCACGACATACATGGACGCACCGTGGTAAATGTGGGCATTCAAATATTATTTATGCTGAACTGATTGATTAATTGATACATTGTTTAGAGATGTTAGGGGCGACAAATCGTTAAGCCTCGGCAGTATCCCAAAAATATGAGTGGTAGCAAAACCTACGCTGATTATCTAGACTTACACACATTATTGTCTCTACAAGGAAATGATGCTGAACTGTCAAATGATGAACAGCACTTCATTATTGTACACCAAGCATTTGAGTTATGGTTTCGATTAGTATTGATTGAGTTGAGGGCAGCTAGAACCCTACTCATGCAATCAATTCTCCCTGAAGATGATGTACCACGAATTGTTCATCACTTGAAAAGGTGTACTGAAATTTTCAGATTGATGACTAGTCAATGGAAGGTCATGGAAACAATGACCCCTCAAGATTTCCTTGATTTCCGAGAAAGGCTTGGAACTGCTTCTGGATTTGAATCATACCAAATGCGTGAGTTGGAACTATTGTTGGGTTTGCAGCAGAACCAGCGCGTAGGAGAAATGGATCCCCTAGGGCATTTCAGAAAACTTGCTGAAAGAGGTGGGGCTGATGCTGAAGTCCTTAAGCGACTTGAAGCTGAAGAAGCAATGCCAACAATGGGTGAAATACTTTCCAAATGGCTTGCTAGAACTCCCATCCAAGGTTCTTTGACATCAGATGATAATGATGATGAAGTTGTGGCTGAATTTGTTGAAGATTATCTTGCAGCACACAAAAAAATTGGAGATGATGCCGTTGAGAGAATGACGGACCATGGAGTCAAAAACATGGTTTCTGTTGAGGAACGCTTTGCTGCAGCACACGATGCCGCAAAAGAATTCTTAGTTCCAGAGGGTGAGATATCACGTGCTCGCGCTGGCTTGCTTTTCATTGAATCATATAGAGAACTGCCACTTCTTACGTGGCCAAGAATATTAATTGACACATTAGTTGAACTTGAAGAGTCACTAGTGTTGTTCCGAACACATCATGCTAGAATGGTTGAGAGAATTATTGGTCGTAGAGTTGGTACTGGTGGCTCATCTGGAGTTGACTATCTTGATGCCACACTAAAATACAGGGTATTCAGTGATCTTTGGAGCGTACGTACATTACTAATCAAAAAAGAATCTTTGCCGAAACTAAATCACCCTGGATTCTATGGTTTCGCCGGTGAAAGTTGAAACTGAAAGCAAGATTATCATTGAAGAAGTGAAAAGAAGAGGATGGTACAATGAAGGCCCCGGTAATATGTGCTGTTGCGAGAACCCCATTTGGAAAATATCGCGGCGCACTTTCAGACCGTTCTGCGGTCGAACTTGGCATTCATGTAGTCAAAGGATTGCTTGAGCGTGCCGAAATAGACCCCGCAAGCGGAATCATCGATGAGGTGTTGTTTGGACAAGTACTCCAAGCTGGAGCCGGGCAGGCTCCGGCACGACAGGTCGCATTAGGTGCAGGACTTCCAAACAGTACACCTGCAACCACGATTAACAAAGTCTGTGGCTCATCGTTGAAAGCAGTCATGATGGCGGCGAATAGTATCCGGGCCGGCGAATACGATGTGATAATCGCAGGAGGAATGGAATCAATGAGCAATGCACCTTATTTCGCCCAGAAAATCTCTCGAACCGAATTTGGTGAAATGAAACCAACCATGGTCCATGATGGCTTGTGGGATGTCTACAACGACGAACACATGGGCAATACTGGCGAAACAATTGCAGAGGAATTTGGAATTACTAGAACTGAGGCAGATGGTTTTGCTGCATTTTCTCACTCAAAGTCTACAGTTGCATGGAATCAAAAATGGATGGATTTTGAGGTCATAGAAACACCGGGAATTGAACGCGATGAGGGTATTGATCCCGAATTACATCAAGCCTACAATCTCAAGGATGATTTATCGATACTTAATCAAATGGCACCTGTGTTTGCCGAAGATGGGCAAATAACAGCAGGGAACTCATCGCAACTCTCTGACGGTGCGGCGGCGGTTCTGGTCGCCAGTAGTGAAGCCGCGCAGGCAAATGGTTGGCCAGTATTAGCAACTGTAATCGATTACTGTACATCAGGAGTAAAACCTGCTAGAGTAATGGCCGCACCCATACCAGCGATTGAGGCACTGCTTGAGAGAAATAAAATGACCATAGAGGATTTGTCCTTTGTTGAACACAATGAAGCCTTCGCCACGGCCTCTATTGCAGTGGCTATGGGGTGCAACATTCCCGGTGAAAAATTGAATCCACATGGTGGAGCGGTGGCAATTGGGCATCCACTCGGAGCAACAGGTGCACGTTGCTTAATGACACTAATCAACGCATTACAACGCACAGGTGGAGGAAAGGGGATTGTTACCCTATGCCTAGGTGGTGGCAATGCTGTTGCAATGCTAATTGAGTCTGAATGACTTAATCCAAGTGTGGATCTACATCAATTGGTATGAGATGCTTCTCATATTCTAGAGTAGCAATCTTGAGTGGGTCAAGAACGAACCTAATGTTCACTTCATCAACACCATAGAGGGATACAAGTTCATCACGGAACTTCTCTCGCAACTCTTCCTCAGTTGCGTGGAGCGGAGCTCCCATGCTAATCTGCAAGGCTCTAGAACCTATGATTCGGGCCTTCTCAAAACGTGTGTGTGCTCTCTTCGGCTTTACCATTACAATCACCACAGACTATGTCTGTGTGGCGGCGACCTTCGCCTCTCTCATAAGGCATTCGGGTTTTGAAACATTTATTCTTCACTCAAATCAGGCCCATCAGAAGCCATCTGTGAGGGTATTTGCTTCCTAAAAAGAACAGGCACAGTGTGCCACATTGGCACAATTGCGAGTATCAAAATGAGAGCCGTGAAGATTGCAATTACTTGTGGTGATATAGAACGCACGCCAATAGGCGGCTGCCATGTGTCAGACAAGCCGGAATTGAGGGGCCTTTCTGAGCCCGGCTCAAGTTCAGGAGTACCCGCAATACGTACTACTGCTGTGAGTGATAAGTTATCTTCCAAGACTCCATCCAAAATAATTGAATCAACACCTACATCACTCTGATTGGTTAATCCACCTCGTACTACATGGTCTAGACGTTTTGAGGAATTAGGCCAAACTACATCATCACCAGTTACAAGAAAATCAATAGTGACATCATGTGATGAAGATGATGACCAATTCAGTGATAATTCTTGATCCTGTAAATACCAATCAAAAGTTAGTATTGCACCCCCATTAGTAGGCAAATTTTCCCCGCTTAAGTTTGTTAGAAGAGATTGAAGGTCTAATGCTTGTTTATCACCCATTAATGTCCAATGGCCATCTATTACTAATGTTGGATAGCCTCCGATTTGGTAGTGATTGTAAACTTCAGAACTACAGTTTGTTGCCAGTTCATCCGGGCTTTCTAGTGAGGGGTGTAAGGCGACTACCTCAAGCGCCGGCCACCAAGCATCTAGTTCTTCAACTTCCAATTCAACAGAACGACACGGGAAACACCAGGTTGCAGTGTGTAATTCAATTAGGTGAGGGGCGGATTCAGCGGTGGATGAATTGCCTGAACCATTGTGAAGTGGCATTGATAAAACAAGAATTACCTCTCCGGGAAAGGGTTGTTCACTATCTTCTGCAATCGTACTAATCGATGTCGTTGAAAGTAGTGCCGAGAGTACGATGACGCAGATTATACGCACCCCGTTGGCCCCCATCTGAGGCGTTCGTAGCCGTTGCTTGATATAGCGGCTACCATGGCGGAAGTACATGGCCAAGTTGCTTCGGGCATGTGATATACCCCTCGCTTTGGCTATCATGGCTCTCACAGTAATAATTGCCGGGGGATTCGTCAGAATTCACGATGCTGGTGAATCTTGCCCCGATTGGCCAACCTGTTTCGGAACGCTAGGATTTGATGTCAGCGAAGAAGAACAAACTGCATGGTACGAGGCTAACCCTGACGAGGTTGACTCTAGGGGTGAAAATCACCGCTACACTTCGTTTGAGATATTCACAGAATGGTTCCATAGATTACTAGCAACTTCATCCGGTGCAGTTGTAATCTTAGGATTGGTTCTAGTTCGCAAAAGTAGAGATGAATTATCTGATGAAAACTGGAAAGCAGCAATTATTGCACTCATAGTAGTGATCTCACAAGGTGCACTTGGTGCCATTACCGTGATTTTTGACAACCATTCATGGTCAGTAGTACTCCATTTGATGTTCGCTTTGATATATACTGGATGGTTACTTTGGTGGTGGCTCCTGTGGAGACGAGATGTTGGCGCACTTCCTAATTGGGCTGATTTATCAAAAAATATGGCACAAGATGAAAAGACATTTTTCGGGATTGCAACACTAGTAACTCTACCAGTACTCCTTCTAGGCGTATGGATTGCAACCGGCGAAGGTGGCTCATACAACGGAGGTTGTAGTGTTGGTTGGTGGCAGGGGTGGCCGCTCTGTCAAGGTTCAGTAATTCCTGATTTAGCAAGCATGGCAACCCTTGCAGCTTGGGTCCATCGCTTTGCCGTGCTCCTAGTTGGCGTGTGGCTTGTCAAAGGATATCTAGACCTAAGAAAGAGGCTAGAGGGTGGTTCAAAAAACCTAGAATGGGTGTTTGGACTTGGAGTTCTTGCCTTTATTCTCAACATCGTTGTTGGAGCATCATATGTGATTATTGCAGGTGATGGAGAATTCCCTGAACTTCTATCACTGCTACACCTAGATTTAGCAACCGATTCAATACTGTTGTTCGGGCTAGGTTATACACTCTGTATTCTCAATCAATACGGTGATTCATAGATAAGTGGTACTTCGGGTGATTTGATGGCAGAGGCAGCACCGGAAATTCAGGGCAATAGCATGGTTGTTGCACTCTTTGCATTGATGAAGCCTGTTGTAATTGGGCTCTTGCAAGTTACAGCAATTTCTGCAATTCTTGTTCACGACTTGATAGAATATCACAAAGGCAATGGATTTGACATATTGTCAACTCTTTGGACGTGTGTAGCGGTTTTTGTAGGTGGTTTCCTAACTGCTGGAGGAGCAAATTCAATCAATATGTGGTATGATTCAGATATTGACCTACACATGGGAAGAACTGCAGAGCGTCCAGTACCCTCTGGAAATGTAACTGCTCGAACTGCATTACTGTTCGGTATTTTTTGTGCTGTAATTGGTACTATTTGGCTCATCGAAACAGCAAATGAAGTGGCAGCATTCTGGGCTGCGTTCAGTGTCGTTTTCTATGTTGTAATCTACACAATGTGGCTTAAGAGACGAACTAGCCAAAATATTGTGATTGGAGGAGTTGCCGGTTCTACCCCGCCACTTGTTGGTTGGGCTGCAGCTCAAGAAGGGCTTTCTATTGCCCAACCACTTGATCTTGGTGCCGCCATACCATGGCTCATGTTCTTGCTAATATTCCTCTGGACTCCACCTCACTTCTGGGCTCTAGCACTATTCCGAGACAAAGAATACTCTGACGCGGGAGTACCTATGCTACCCTTGGTAAAAGGTGGCAAGCACACCATCGCAGAAATGCGCGTCTATACTGCTCTCTTAATCGGAATCTCGGCGATGTTCATAGATCCAATAATGTGGGGATTCCCTCGCACAGATGTTTGGAGTCAGGGATGGGCCATTTCAACAACCTACTTTGCTTGGTGTTTAGTGCTAGCAATTTGGTTTAACCAGTCTGTACTAAACATCGACTTGAGAGAGGAACGTGATGAAAAAGGAAGGATTCCAACTGCTTTTACATCTTTCATGGTGTCTATGCGCTACCTCGCTCTTCTCTTTGTGACGATGGTCGTCTGTGCCGCCTCATTCTATGTCGGACTAATTTTGCTTGCCGCTGTTGCTTTACGAGAAATCTACAATATGAGAAAAAATGAAGGAAATAGCAAAACAAATGCTGCTATAATGACAACTGATTGAGTCGTTGAGTCTTTACGAAAGGCCTACCTCTCGTCATCTGCCGGCGTAGCCGCCAGGGGGATTGAAGATGCAGGAAAGTGACCTTGTTTACGATTGGAATGTGATTAATTACGATTTCAAGCGGGACCCTTCCAATCATCCGCATGGAGTTTGGTTTGATGATGAAACCCTACGTGATGGGTTGCAGAGTCCAAGTGCTAGAAATCCTACTGTAGAGGAGAAAATTGAGTTACTCAACTACATGGAAAAACTTGGGATGCAGAAAGTTGACCTTGGTCTACCCGGAGCTGGACCTCACCATGTGGGGCATATCGATGCAATGCTCACGGAGATTCGTGAGAAGGATTTCCAAATTCGACCCGGTTGTGCAGTTCGTACAGTGGTAGGAGACATCGAACCATTGGTTGATTTACAGGCAAAACACGAGATGCAGATTCAAGCAAGTGCATTCCTAGGCACCTCACCAATACGGCAATTCGCAGAGAATTGGACTATGGAGAGGATTTTATCTACTGCTGAAAAGGCAGTCTCTTTTGCTGTTGACAATGATATTCCTGTGATGTTTGTTACTGAAGATACTACTCGTTCAAAGCCTGATGAAATCAAGCAAGTCTATACGCGTGCAATCGAATTAGGTGCTGATAGAATCTGTGTATGCGATACCTGCGGACATGTGACTCCAAACGGAGTACGACAGTTACTTGCCTTCATTCAAGACGAGGTTATTCCTGATGCTGGGGTGAAAAGACGAGATATCGAAGTTAACTGGCATGGACACCAAGACAGAGGTTTAGGAGTTGCGAACAATTTAGCCGCGGTAGAAGCTGGTGCTGATGTGATTCACGGTACTGCTCTTGGAGTTGGTGAACGCTCTGGAAATGCTCCACTAGACCAAACTCTTGTGAATCTCTCTCTGATGGGAGTCATTGACAACGACCTTACCCTTCTTGCCGAATATATGGATAAGGCGCATGAATATGTTGAAGTGGCGCTACCACGCAACTATCCAGTGTTTGGCGCTGATGCTTTTGAAACTGGAACTGGAGTCCACGCTTCAGCAGTCATCAAGGCAATGAAAAAGGGCGACAACTGGCTTGCGGATCGTGTCTATTCAGGTGTTCCTGCAGCAGACTTTGGACTTGAGCAGGTTATACGAATTGGCCATATGTCTGGACGCTCCAATATCACCTACTGGTTAGAGAAAAACGGCTATCAAGTTAATGACGAATTAGTTGCCCATTTATTCGATGTTGCGAAGAGTCAGAGGCGCCTCATGGAAGATGATGAAGTACATGCTGCTATTTCTGCATTTCAAGCATGAAAAAAACATTTTTGTTTCCTTTTCAGGACGATGCACTAGACACTTGCAGGGGTAAGTGCTAATTGGGACCTTGGCGGCCTTTGTCTTATGCGAGGGGGTATGATTGCCGCCTTGTTCATTCTCTCCATTCTTGCACCACTTACTAATGCACTTGAACCAATAAGTGAGAGAGACTTGAGCTTGGGCGCGCCACTTTCTGATGATCTTGAGGATGCTCCCCTAACATACGGCTTTTCACCTGCTGTTAGAGCGGCTTTTGCTAGAGTTAGTGATTTGTCACAATATTCTGATGCACAACTCAATTCTGCAAACCAATGGGTTGCTGTCAGCACAACTGCTCTTGGAGAGGAGGTAGGTGATCTAACTAACACTTGGATAATTGATGTGGAGCCTGCACTGGCTCCAGCAAAATTTGCCCAATTACAAGCAGATGGAATTATCGAGGTTGCTTACCCTCTAATCAACTGGGAAGCATCAACAAAAATGATTCCAAACGATACCAAATTCTCTGACCAATGGCACCTGCAAAACACAGGACAAACTGGAGGCACCACGGGTGAAGATGTCAATGTCACTGGAGTATGGGATAATTACACCGGTGCGGGAGTTGTTATAGGAATTGTAGATGATGGACTAGATTGGGAACATCCTGACTTAGATGACCACTACGAAGGAAGCCTAGATTACGATTACTGTAACAATGATGGAAATCCAACCCCTTCCAACTGGGACGCACATGGAACTGCTGCTGCTGGCGTTGCTGCTGCTGTGGGAAACAACAGCCTAGGAGTCTCTGGTTCTGCTCCTGAAGCAGGACTTGCAGGATTACAACTCATATCTTGTGGGCTTTCAGATTCCAAAGAAGCAAATGCTCTTGGACACATGCGTCAATCTATTGACATCTATTCCAATTCATGGGGGCCAAGTGACAATGGATACACATTGGAAGCACCAGGGCCGCTGATGTTAGCGGCATTTGAGGCAGATGTGTTCCAAGGTAGAAGCGGTCTTGGAAATATCATCACTTGGGCTGCTGGAAACGGACTAGCAAATGATGACGACTCAAATTATGACGGCTATGCAAATAGCAGATACACCATCGCAGTTGCAGCAACAACCCATTATGGCGACAACGCTTGGTATTCTGAACCCGGCGACAACATCCTTGTCGCTGCCCCATCAGATGGGGATGGCGAAGGTATCACCACCACGGACATAGAAGGCTCATCGGGATATACCAATAACGACTACACTGATAATTTTGGAGGGACTTCATCAGCAACGCCCCTTGTTTCAGGAGTTATTGCCCTAATCCTTGAAGCAAATCCTAATTTGACTTGGAGAGATGTTCAACACGTTTTGGTTAATTCAGCAAGAGTAAATGATGCTGGAGATTGGTCTTGGGACGTCAACGGCGCAGGGCACGACGTGAGTCACAAATATGGATTTGGAGTGATCGATGCAGGCGCTGCAGTAGCATTGGCTTTGAATTGGACAACTGTTGAATCTGAGTTGAATGCCACAAGCGGAATTCAAAATCTCAATGCTGCTATTCCCGATGCAACTAATGTAGCTGCTACAGATACTATCTACATGAGTAATGACCTACAACTAGAATCAGTTGATGTTATCATTGATATTGACCATAATGCACGAGGTGACCTCGAAATTACTCTGACTTCACCCTCTGGCACCGAGTCAGTACTAGCAACAACACACGGCGATAACGGCAACAATTACAACAACTGGATGTTTTCATCAGTACACTTCTGGGATGAAGGAAGCGCTGGTAATTGGACTCTATCAGTAGAGGACAAAGATAGTGGCACATCAGGAACTATCGATGATTGGGAACTGATAATTCACGGTGTGGAATTGAGTAGGGATTCTGATTTAGATGGCCTACTAGACGATGAAGAAGTTGATAATTACAGCACCGACCCATACAACAATGATACTGACGGTGACTACCTCTTAGATGGGCTTGAAGTCCTGAACTACTCAACAGACCCACTCAACAACGATACTGATGGAGATGGACTTCTAGATGGTGTGGAAGTTCTAGTCAATGGAACGGATCCACTCAACAACGATACTGATGGAGATGGGCTCCTAGATGGCTTCGAAGTCACTGTTTCCCACTCCGACCCACTCGTCTATGACAATGACAGCGACTCGGATACTTGGTACTGGTTTGATGACTGTAATGATACAAATCCACTCATCCATCCGGGGATGAACGAAACACTGAATGGCATTGATGAAAACTGCAACGGTGTTATCGATGAAGGATTTAATGGGACCGATTCTGACCTTGATAGGCTAGTTGATTGGGCTGAATACCACATCTATGGCACTGAAGTGAATAATGCTGATTCTGATGGGGATGGATTGAATGATGGAGATGAAATAATTGACTGGGGAAGCAATCCACTTTCCTATGACAATGACAGCGATGGAGATGGATGGTACTGGTTCATTGATTGTGATGACAACAATACATACCTCAATCCCGGAATGGAAGAGCAACTCGATGGTTTAGACAATGATTGTGATGATTTGATTGACGAAGATTTCTATGGCCTAGACAGTGATCAAGATGGGTTGTTTGATCTTGACGAACATAATTTAGTTGGCACTGACCCATTTCATAATGATACTGACAGAGACGGATTAACTGACGGCGAGGAGTTGCTGTATACCCACACTGACCCTCTATCACCGGATTTGGATGAAGATGGAGATGGATTCCGATGGTTCGATGACTGCGATGACAATGATTCCTCTCGCTCACCAGGTGCTAATGAAACTTGGAATTGGTTGGATGATGACTGCGACAATGAAATTGACAATGGAGTCAATTTCTCATCACATATTCAATGGTCAATAAATCCGTATGACCTCGATTCAAATAGTTCACACCTCAATTCTACTATAGACACATTGCACCTGAAAATTCAGTTGATTGGTGTTGACTTTGGATGGGATGAATTAGAAAATCACTCGGATATTAATTTGAAAATTATTTGGCCTGGCGGATTCTCCTCTACGACTCAATCATCCACAGGGTTAGATCAAGGATTTGAGACTTTTTTTGTTGACCTTGAACCTCTAAATTGCAGTGAGCCGTTAGCATACAATAACTTCGAGCAAACCATCTGTATCAAGCACAATCAGACAATGGGACCATGGGAGTTAGTCTTCTCATTGAGTGGAGATGATTACATGCTTGAATATAGTTGGCCAATATATTATTTCACATGGAACCCGCCTGAAGAAAATGACAACTCTGATGATGAAAATAATGGTAATG
>DASCSU010000013.1:0-22005 GCA_034399495.1 Candidatus Thalassarchaeaceae archaeon | reverse complement strand
AAGATCTTCTTCAGAGACAAGGTTGCGCTCAAGTTGTCCACGAATCTTCTCCTCAGCAACTTGTTTGAATTCCTCAGAACGTTGCTCTAAAGTTGCTAGGCGTTCACGTATTTCTGTTCTCTTGACAGAGAGTTGTGCTTCGATTTCAGCTCTGATTTCAGATTCTCTGCGACGCACTTCAATGAGTGCTTTATTGCGCATAATTTCTTCTCTCTTGGCAAGTTGCCGTTCTAATTGATCAGTAACCTCTTGCTCTTTTCGGCCGCGGAATTCTCTAAGGCGTGATTCCATTTCAACTTCAAGTTCCATTGCAGTTTCTTGCTTCAACAAGTCAAGAGAGGTTTCTTGAGAAATTTTCTCATTTCGCACACGAGCATCTATCTCAGCCATTATTTGGCGTTGCACTGCTGACTCTTTTGCTCGGAATTCCTGTTCTAGTTGGTCAATCCACTCTTGTTTGCGAGATTCAAATGAAGATGAAAGTTGTTCTCGTAATTCTATTTCTCTATCGTGGCGGAATCTAGATAATCGGCTAGAGATTTCAGACTCACGTGTTTTACGATAGGAATCAAAATCATTAGACATCTGGGATTCTAGGGTGTCTTCGAGTTCAATATTTAGGGAATGTTCTATCTCGTCAATTGATTGGCTGAATGTTAAGTCATAACGTTCTCGCAAGCGCTGTTTGCGTTCTGCGAGGCGTTCACCATATTGTTTGTTTAGTTCACTTAGAATTGAAGAGCGGACTTCATCTCTCTTGCGAGCAATTGCCAACTCAAGATCTTGCATCATTCTCTCTTCGAGTTTTTCAGTTTCAGAAGTTAACCGCTCTTCAAGTTCATCTTGTAGATCCTTAGCAATTTCTTCCTCTAGGCGGTGGGCACGGTGCTCATACTCACTTCTCAAGCGTGCCTCGCGAGCGCGCAGGCGGCTGCGCAGTTGTTGCTCAAGACGCCGTCGAATACCATCTCGGAGTTGTATTTCTCTCTCAGCAAGACGTGCTTGTTGCTCGGATTCAATAGTTTCGGACTGTATTTCTTCCTCAGATTTTAGTTGGTCTTCCATCTCTGATTTTAATTCTGATTCAAGATTACTCAATTGTTCTTGTAGGGCTTGCGTTGCTTCAATTTCCATTTTCTCCTGGAGAAAAGCTCGGCGTCGCTCAAACTCTTGACTCATTTCGTCAGAAAGTTGTGATTGTATTTGCTCTCTACTTGTGGAAAGACGGCGTTCTCGCTCGACTTCAAGTTGTTCTTTGAGAGAAATTTCTTCTCTTTCTAGTCTCATATTCAATTCTTCACGTAGAATTTCCTCTTCTCTCCCCAGGGTATCCTTTTCAAGGCGAGAGAGTTCTGATTCCATCACTTCCCTCATTTCAGATTCTAGATTAGTGAGAATTGATTGATGCTCTAACTGCAGGGCCCGACTCATTGCACCTTTTGCTGTGCTAAGGCGTTCAGCTTGATCTTTCAAACGGAGCCGTCTTTCCCTTGAGAGGTTTTGATGTAGGGTTTCCTCGTCGTTAAGATTTGCAGAAATCTGTCCGGCTCGGTCTGCTGAAGGGGAGTCGGCACCAGTAATTTGATGACGTAATTCAGCGAGTGATTGTTCGCTACCAGCGACAACCCTCTTCTTCAATTCTGCTAACTTCGCTTCTGTTTCTGTCAGGGTCCCATCCCCTGGAGCAGTACGCTCCTATGTCGTTACTGCCACTCTCTTCCTATTTGAGTGATGAGGGTGACATTATCCGTCAAACAGTCATTCTTACACCCTAAATGGGTTTTGCCGGTGTTTATGGGGGGATGAATTGAATTCCCTTAAAATGTGACTTTGAATGAATCTTCGCAGGCAGGGCAGGTAATCTGTCTTGAACCAGGGCGTGGTTTGAGTCTGAGGCGACGCTCACATGCCGGGCATGAGATCTCCACCTTCACAATCTTTGGATTAATGGTAAATTGGTTTGCACAGGATGAACAAGCCACAGTTGCAGGCCTATCATTCACTCCACACACTAATACTTTGGAACAAGATGGGCAAGCAACCCTCTCTTCCATCCATTCTTTCCTAGTGGCTTCATGATCAACACGAGCAACAGCTCCACACAGGACACAGTTCTTCTCTCCAAGGCCTAGAGGAAGTAATCCATCACAATTGGGGCAGTTGATGAGAGGGGGGGCTATACTTGAGTCCACAACAAATGGGCCCTCATCTTCAACAACAACCTCCTCATCTTCGCTCAAAATGACACCTCAATTCCTTGATTTCCCAATAACAAGAATGCCACTTGGTGTGAATGTAAAAGGTAGATTAAGTTCTACTCCCCATTCTTCTGCGACAGATTCGAGCATCTTCTTTGCAGCAATTGCATCTCTTGCTGAACTAGGGGTTTCAATCCAATGAATATCAGCTCCCCCACGGATGAGTGTAGCGATTTCTTCTGGAAGGTCTGTCAAGTCTGGTTGAGTGGTAGTGCTTCCACCATCAATATCAATCGGTCCAGTAAGTCTCCACCACCGTGCTCTTCCTTGGTCGCGGTGGTTCTCAATGATTCCGGCTTTTGTCAACTGTTGTAAATGATGATAAAGATGGTAACGCGTGACATTAATCGCTTCCTGGATTTGAACTGTTGATTTTTCTTCTACACCTTGTAGAGTCTTTACGATGCCCCTCCTCGTCTCGTGAGCAAGCGCTACTTGACGGGAATCTCCACGAATCTTTGTCATTGCCATTCCTCCGGTTGTTACATTTCAATTGGTACTATACTATAACAAGTGCGACATTTAATTACTTGCATTCATTAGTGACTTGAGAGATTTCCAAGCATTAATACAATCTTCACCTAGTTGTTTGAACAGGTTACTAAGCATACCAAATCGACTCATTCCCTTCTCAGCTAACCAAACCCCGTTAAGGATGATGATGAGTGCACTTGCTTCGTGCACAAATACGCCTAGGACAAGACTCTCATGCCATTTGTAAATAACTGAAACAACCAGTAATAATGTTACCAGGAAGGAAATGAAAATATTGATTTGGACTATTTTTTTTGTTTTTCTAGATAGGCGAATTAAGCGGGAAAGGATTCGAGGATCTTTACTTGGAATCAATACATCAGCGGCTTCTAGATTCACGCTTTCACCACTCCCTACTGCTACACCCACGTCGGCTGAAGCAAGAGCGGCGGCATCATTGAATCCATCACCAGCCATTAGTGTGCAGAGAGCTTGGCTGCGTCTTTGTACCCATATTGCCTTGCCATCGGGGTCAATTTCACCGCGGCAAAAAGTTCCCTCAATCCCTAATTTCCCACCCAAAGACTCAACAGCAGATTGAGAATCTCCCGATAGTAATTCAACAGAAATCCCTAAATCCTTCAAATCGGTAATTAGATTTGTTGCTCCATCTCTCAAATCATCGTTATTGAATATGAACAAAGCCAGTGCTACTTTGCTTTTTGAAAGTAAGGAGAGGCCAAACCCGTTGTTGCGCGCATTAGCAGCAGCTAAGGTAAGTGGTTTTGGGATTTTGACTCCTTCGTCAATCAACCAATTCTCACTACCGAATCTAACGATGGCTCTACCAACTTTACCACTAACTCCAGCAACTCCATCTGATATGGATGCAACTTTGGTGGGCTGGACTTCCTGACTAGAAGCTGCTATCAATATAGTGGCTGCATAGGGGTGGTTACTACGTTGTTCCAAACCCGCAGCTAAAGAAAGAACCTCGTCCATCTCTATCCCATCAGATAATACAACAGAATCTAGACAAGGGTGGCCACTAGTCAGTGTACCAGTCTTATCTAACAAGGCGAGATCAACTCGGGCTGTGCGCTCAAGAACATCGCCCCCTCTAGCAATTATTCCGAAGTGCGCCGCATTAGAAAGAGCAGCGGCGTGAGGGACTGGAGCAGCTAAGAGAAGGGAGCAGGGGCAAGCTACTACCCATAGCAATAACATCATCATCATATCTCCAATAATAAGACCAACGAATCCTCCGCAAATCATTACAGTGGGTACCCAGAATTTCGTGAATAATTCTATCGATGACTGCACGCGGGGTGCTTGATCACGGTAAGTGTGAACCCTTTCAATTAGTCCAGATAGTTTCGTATCATCTCCAACTGCTGAAACTTCTATGATTAGTGGGCCACGAATTAGTACAAGGCCGGCTTCTACAAAGTCTCCAGATTCAATCCTTATCGGGACACTTTCGCCCGTCATTGGTGCACGGTCTATTTGACCAATTCCTTCAACAATAAAACCATCTACTGGAATCAGTTCTCCACTTCTTACTTCGACAAGGTCACCTAATTGTACCAAATCAATTGGCACCTTTTGTGGCTCAGGATGCGATGGGTCAAGAGAAGAACTCGGTGAATTACTTACGCTGAAAGTAGTTGAAGATACAGTAATGTCATATTCGGGGGACGCCTCTGTTTTGTTTTGTTCTGCAGAAATTACTCGTGCCTGCTGGGGGAGGCGATCAAGGCCACCTTGCATTGCATCTCTTGCCCTGATAAGTGCTGAAGATTCTAGATGCCCACTTACTGCTTCCAATAAAACGACCATCAGTGCTTCAGGCCAATGTTGGAGAACGGTCGCACCTACCACGGCCATTGTAGTAAGTATCTGGAATCCTAATATTCTATTCTTAATACTAGCAACGGCTTCTTTGAACATTCTGAAGCCCCCTATTACAATGCCAGAAATGCCAAGGGTGGCAACAATAAATGCAGGGGCTCCTATAAAATCAAGAACCATTATTAGTGGAAGAATAAGAAGGGCATATGAAGCACCAATTAATCTCTGATCTGTAATGGATAAACCAGTGATTTCAGATTCAATTAAGTTTAATTTACTACCAGTCATTCTTTCTAAGGTAAGTTCTAATTCGACTCGGTATGATGGATTGAAAGTGGTTGGTGTTTGGATTAAAATGTGATTACCGTCTAATTTCACATCAAGAATACCTAATGCTGATTGAATCAACCGTTTGAGTGATTTCTTATCGCATGATTGGCGTCCCAATACGGATTCAACTGTGACTCCACGCAATCGCATCCATGGTACATCAGGTTCGTAACCAAGACTCTTGAGGATATTATTTACATTACACAGGTTTCCTTTGCCTAAATCAACACTAACTCGAACTAGCCCATCTACATGTGATATTTCACAAGAGGAAACTGCTATGTTTTTGTTCACTGCAGAGACTGCTTTCATTGCGCAGTCAGGGCAATCCATGCTTAGGATATGCCATTCAAAATCATGTATTCCATCTGCAACGATTTCTGCAACAAAAACGGTATCATCAATTATAGATGATTCAACTTGTTTCTTTTTAGAACCAGAAGTTTTCTTGGTTATTAGTGTGACTGGGGTTGCCATATCTTCTGAGTCACAACAATCATCAGAGCATGATTCAGTTACAGGTTCTACAAGTGCCTCATCATCTGAATCATCGAAAAAGATGAAATCTTCTGATTCATCTTTACGCTGGCGCATGTCTTGACCTATTGCATTCCCTGTTTGAATGTGACTGAACAATGTGGTGGACAAATAGGTGTACTTTTCAATTGCAAAATCAATTTTTATATTGAATAATTATGGTCAACCGAATTGTGATTAATTATTTGCGGACCAATATGATGCAGGGAGCAGGATTCGAACCTGCGAAGCACTAAGCAGTGGATCTTGAGCCCACCCCCTTTGACCACTCGGGTACCCCTGCGGTGGGCTTGGCTAGGCGCTTCCCTTTGTCATTCTTCCTCATGTGATGGTTCTGCTCTAGTTAGAACCTTAGGGGGGGGTCCCGCCCATTCAGGCCAATCATCTAGGCCCCAAGGGGGCGGTGGAGGAATGTCATCATCTTCCTCCCACTCATCCTCAACTCGTTTTGATATTGCAATAGCCATCACCATCACTGAGATAATTAGAATCATGAAACCTATCGTCATAGGTGTGTTGAGTGATGATAAGAAAGCCTCACTTGTGGTTTGTTCTCGAACTATGCCAACAGGCACACTGGTCAAATTATTTGGATTGTCATTTATCACAATATAGAGTTGCAAATCACCTGAACTCCAAGCCTCTACATCGAATGTGAATAATGCGTGTTGTTGGGGCAACAACGTGATATTTGTTTCATTCAGAATAATATATCGCCCGCTATCACCACTGGCTTGCCAGGTCCAAAGGCCAATTTTAGCAGCACCCATGTCATTCCCTTCATTGAAAACTTTGCCATCAATGGTGAAGATTGAATCAACTGTTGGCTGAAATGGATTTACGGATAAATCTGAAATCACTGGGTGGAAATAGATGACTCGAAGTTGTGGCATCCGTTCATTTCCTTCACTTCCAACTCCTACAAATGGATGACCTGCTAAGTCACTACCTTCAACCCAAATCACCATTTCATCGCCGGGTAAAAGAAGTGTATTATTAACATCGAAATTAATCCTAGATGAGTAAGTCCATACTCCATCAAAATTGGTTGCTAAGGGCAATTCAGCCAAACCATGCAAACCCAAGATTTCGATACCATGACGGCGAAATGACCAATGCATATTCAAAGGCTCATCATTCATTCCACCCATTTCATGGATTTGAATTGTAACTAATTGTTGTGACATCTGATTAGAATTTATTATTCTCAAAGTTGTTTCGGGAAAATCTACTATTGGAGCTACGCCATCAATAACTAATTCAAGAGTCATTGCACCTATAGGCATAGTCACAGGCCCTCCAGAAATTTCAGCCGTAATTGTTGCAGTACCTTTGTTCCAACGATTTTGTGGCACTTCAGAAAATGTGGTGAAACTTTGGTTAGCAGTAAGTTCAGTTTGCCAATTTTCTGGTTCATTTAGGCTATCATCCATGCTAACTTGTACTTGCCATTCACCATCTAATGTAACATTTTCTTGGTTCGCTAGGTGAATCAACCGACCTGAAAGATTGAATCGGTCATCTGGTTGTAAATAGAGCACTCCATCAACTAATCCACTACCGGGTGGTGTGAGATCCGTTGCTTGACTTAGGGCTAATTTAATTCGCCCATCAATACTCCATTCAAGATGGTTCAATACATCTCCTCCGAGTTCTAGCAATTGCCCGTGTTCGACAATTATTATGCTTGGGAATTGAGTAGATGTATTCCAGGAAGCAGGTATATCAGCACCAATACGGAACCTAAAGGCAACATTGAATGAACCTGCTGAAAGCTCTGAAATAATTACATCAACCGGAGTAATTGGTGAATCATCATCTACTCCTATTGTCCCAGATAGGGGGGCGAACCAAATATCACCTCTTGAATCTCCTGTGGCAAGACTTACCGATATATTGTCTAGTGAACTAATTCCATTTCCATCTGTTAGTGAAAATGAAACCTCATGAGTTACGCCCACAAGCAAATTATTGCCCCATCTATCTAATTTTATGGAAGGAAGGGAAAGGGTAGTGGGTAGGTCTGCTTGTGTAATGAGTGTGGCCATGTCATTTTCTATTCCTGGCCCTCCTCCATTCTCTACAGGGTGCCCAGCTAAGTCTGTACCTGTAACATAGAGTGACACTTTATTCAATTCTCCATTAGCAAAGAGATCGATTGCTGGAAAGTCAAACCTCACTGTGCCTTGTGCTTTAATTGGGGTGATTTGTCTGAAAACTAAGTATTCCAAATCATCAGCCTCTGAATCACCATCGATATCATCGAGCCCCTCTCGCCATACATGAAGTTCAAGTGGCCCACCCAATGCTTCAATTTCCGTTATTTCTACAGAAATGGGCAATAGTCTATCATCTGGCCATACATTGCCATCGGCCAACCTTACACCACTTGGCGTATGAACCATTAATGGAGATAATATCGGTGGATTTGCATCGATGATTAAGGCAACAGGCGTTCTATCTTTCGTGGCGTCAGTTGCACCATTTAGAGACACACCACTTGGCCCCGGTCTAAGAATCCATGATGTAAGATTAACTTCACCACTTTCTTCATTGAGAACAACAGTTGCATTCCAATGCCCATCACTACCACTCGTGGCGGCAACATGGTAAATTCCAGATTCACCTTCTACTTGCACAGTGACCATGAAATCATCGAAGGATGGACGCATACTAGAATCTTCAAAACGTACAGTGCCAGAAACCTCAACAATTGAGCCAGCAGCTACTTCAAATGGGTAAGAAGGTGAACCACGAGTAGAGAGTAGACGGTTTTCTTGTCCCCTCACTTCCCAAGCGTCTATTTCCATATCATTCTCAACGGCTTTGGAACTAACTCCTACTCTAGTGGTGGCGGGGGGCAAATGTTCCCCATTTATCCCCCATGATTCTGATGAGATATCTATCCAATCAACATCATCCCAACTCCATTCTGTTTGCAACACCCATGTGATTCTCCAACCGTTGTTAATTGATACAACAGAACTAGCAGAGATGTTGATGGCAACTTGGCCACCTCCTCCTAATTGGGTAAATGTTCCACCTGATCCAAAATCTGTAGCGGAAAATGAAATTAGGAATCCGGGTTGTGTTAGGAGAGATATATTTGCAATAACGATATCAGTTGCAGAAAATAAGTGAGTGTGTTCTGTAATTACTACAGTAGCCCTATCTGGAATCCAAGTCTGAGGTGCTGATATGATTTCATCAGTAATAAGAGGTTCATGTTCTACTCCCCCCCACAAAGATACTCCGCCCGCGTCAGCCTTCACTTGAACTGGAATTTCGTGAATTCCGTTCACTGCAGCAGTGGCATCCATTGAATTAGACACAATAGAACCTAGTCCTGTCAAATTCTCTGTTAATACGTAATTGATTCCATAAATTTGGAACTGAGTTGGCCCTGTAGTATCTATTGAAATTGGGACTCTCTTCCAATCTCTAGTAGAATTTGACCAAGGTTCTGCAGACTGGGAATTGATTGATTGAATTGCTGCCCAATTTAGTGGTATCATAGCCCCTAGCCCAGCAGGTATTGCCTCCTGATTCAGCAGCGTTGCTCCTCCAATTGATAAGTTAACCACCACTGACTGCTGGTCGGTTTGTAAACCCACTAAGCCACCAGTAACAATAGCACCATCAGGAATTAGGATAGATAAAGCATTCATCCCATTAGTCTGGCTGTTTGTAGTAGCGCTTCTATTATTGGATGACATGAGGGAATCCTGCCACCCTAATTGTCCCCGGCCATCATTACCTTCAGAAAATTCCCATTCAAGTATGCCATCATTGCCAATATCTACAGAGACATTCAATCCCGGTTGCAATATTCTACCTTGTACCTGTAAGTTTTGAAGCCAACCTCCAGGTTGCAAATCTATCTGAACTCTATATGCGGAGAGTGGCGTATTTCTTTGGACTGTCCCATTGCTCAATGCTCCAGAGTAAAAAATCGTCCCCATTTCATCAAGGAGTTTGACAATTGTGCCGGAGCCAAAACCAGAAATCTGAAATGTTTGCATTGGATTGTTTCCATAGATTAGTGGCCCATTAATTGACTGAGTAGATAGAATTTGATTTGTCACATTCTCAGAAGTTTTATTCAGATTTAGTTGGGGGGAGATAATCCAGCCGTTGGTTGAATCACGTGCAGAAAAAATAGTGGTGGCGCCTACATATAATGCGTGAACTTTAGGTGTTAACTGGGGGATATCAGTACCAATTTCTAGTTTAATTCTCATTTTAGATTCAACAATGCTAGGCGATGGGGTGATTGGAAAACTTAGATTTTCCATATTTGGTACAACTGTGCCATCCTCAAATAACAAAGTGCAACGGGCCCAAGTTCCGTTAGGTACAGTGGCATCAATATCTATAGTTCCCATTCCATTTCTACTAGTGTCGATTGGATCAGAAATCCAAGTGCCATTCTTTTCAAACCAATCAACATAGAGACCCACATCATCAAGATACCAACCATCTGATTCAATAAATTGGTCTGTGAAAAAAGAGAAGCGAAGGCGAATCCCTTGGCCACCAAATTGGCTAACATCTGCCTGTTTTGTAATCCATGATTTGTTTACGCCTGTCCCTCTTTGACCATTACATGTTGGTACTGAATCACTACCATCAATTGCCCATAGGTTGTATATTTCGGATGCAGAGTTCAAGTTCTGTAATGTTTCATAGAAACCTGGTTCATTTGCTCCATATGGAATCCAATTTCGACCATCATCTGTTGAAATGTAGAGAACCCCTCCATCCCATGCCTCTTCTGCACAAGCAAATTGCTTGAATGAAATACGAGCGTGACTATTTGCTGGTATGTTCATTATTGGTGAAGTCAGATGAGACCATGTGTTTGCTTGATACAAACCCCCAAATTCAATACCAGCATAGTATGAACCATTAGATGGTGCGTCGGGACCATAACTCCAGTTTAAGTTATGAGCTTGGAATTCCCAGTCAGAACCTCTGACGGTTTCTGTACTCCAACCTTCTGGAAGAGGGGGGGAATCCTCAAAAGAATCGTATTGATAACTTGGGCCATTAATGCCATACAATGGTAAATGTTGCCACTCATCTAATCCTGTTCCGATTCCGCTGTGAGTTGTATTACCATTATTGATATCAGTGAAATTCAAATTCAAATGAGTTGTTTGATTGCCCGTAGTACCTGAAGTAATAATCACATCATCCAAGAACAAACCTTCTGGTGGGTCAAGTGTAGTGCCACCAAATCCGGAACCGGGAAAGTTATCGGTTTCCAAATAGACTCTGATGTAAACTGATGAATTGCCAGCAAGTGTTTGAGGTAGTGGATGAGAAAGATGTTTCCAACCTCTAGAATCATCAACATAAGTCTGTCCTCCAATGACTACGCCAAAAGCAGGCATATCTACAGAAAATGGAGTCCAAGGTGGCCAAGCACTAGAATTGTTGAGTGACCATTCCCAACGGAAATTGTCATAGACGTCTCCCTCCATATCAAAATCAACAGCGTAGTCCAGCATTATTGGGCCACTTGCATTTGATAGATTGACTTCAAACATCAAGTAAGATTCAGCATTATCCAAATAGGGCCCTGTTAGATTGCCGTGAAACCATGCTCCAGCATCTGCTCCTACATTTGTTAGATTTACATTGTCAATGAACCATCCAGGACGTTGTACCGTTGAGTTCATGTCAGTCCAAGCCACAAATCTGAAACGAACAGTACTTGCATTGGTTATGCCGGGTTGATTATCAAGATGGAATGATGCTTGTTGCCAACCAGTGGCATTGGGTGAAGCCCATACTTCAAAATTAGATCCACCACTTCCATTTGGTGAAGGTGCAGCAGAACTGATGCGGTTATTGTAACCACCATCAGGAATAATGTAGTTCCAGGATTGGCCACCATCAACACTCATCTCAACCCAAGCACCATCAGCATTACCAGAACCCAATGTGGGAGTATACATGTGCTGCCAATGTGAAAAAGTGAAATTGAAATCATTGACAATTGGGGGTACATAGAAATCGGGTGATTCCATCCATGTGTGCACCCCATTTGGTAATGATTGGTCAGCCATGGTGGCAATGATGTATCGTCCAGTGACTCCTCCAATCGGAATTAAGCCGCCACTTGATTCCCTAGCTGAACCATTCAATTGACCAGGAATTCCTAACATATCGCTAACCTCCCAAATTCCCTGTGTACCTCCCATAGTCCAATCTTGTAAAGTGCGAGTTAAGGTTTCAAAATCATTGATACGGCCTACAGAGTGGTCAGCGTCTAAACTTAAGGCTCCATCAAAGAAATTAGTTGTTGTTGAATTCCATAAACCCCAACTGAAATTGAGTCGTCCAGGCGCATTTTCTTCCCACACCATTCCTGTGCCAAGATCTGAATTGCTATCCTCACCAACTTCAAGCCATGCATCAAGAATAGTCTCACCTTCAGGAATAGAAAAACCAGTGATAGTAGTATTTCCACCACCTTCGCCTAAATCAGCCACACTTGGTCCAGACCAATTAGAATGAGTTGATGTTGCAAATGGGGAAAGAGGTGTTAAGATGAAAATCAAGACAATGAGGCACGAGCGTATGGACATCGAATTCCGCGACATATCACCGCCTCCGCACACTACTGTGTGCGCTTTCTTCGTTTGAATCCTCTCCAACAGTGGACGTGCATATATTCTCAATCATTGATTCAAAGTGAAGCATTCTTAGGGTGTCCCTGTGCAGGGGAGTTCCGGGCGACCTAAATGCAGAGTGATGGAAGTGATATGTCGCGGGTCAGCGCCACTCAATTGCAGGCAATTGAAAACCAATTATTCAGTTTAGTTCGCCAACAATCAAAGCGAAATCATCCAATTGAATTACCACGTCCAGACTTTTGGACCCAAGTTGCACTTCTACTAGGTAACATTGATACTGAGTTAGCAGAGATTGGTAAAAATGAAGGTTGGAGTGTCAAGGCAGTCAATCTCAGTAGAAGGCAAGGAAATGTCAGAAGAGCAGTTGCAGATTTGACTCAACATAGACTTACTTCATTTGTTCGTCATGCATCTACCGACAATCTTACTTTAGCCCCTCATGGTGATGCCCTAGGTGAAGTTAAGAAGAATTTAGCACCACTAGATTGGCAGAGGCATGATGCAGCAGAAAGAGCCTTTTACGAAGGATTAAATGAATTAATTGAGAAATACAAACACCAAGTTTCTTGGAATGTTTTGCAACAGGGTTTACTTGCTGAAGTAGAAGCAACTCCAACTGTAAAGCCGGGGACAACTCAACTTGACTCCTTTGTCAAGCAAGAAGGTGGACTAACAGGTCAAGGACCTCCTAAAATTAAGTTTGAAGAAATTGAGAAAACTCCCTATGATGATCCAGATGATGACGAGGAAGATAGGATTGCTCGAATGAGTGCATACCCTACATCAGGAATGGTCAATCCCGATATTTCTCCCCAACCAGTTAACGACACTACAACAACATCTCAAGATGATGATAATGAGGGTGGAGAAGAGTCCTCTACAGATATGATCCGCATCAAGATATTGCAAGATTTACCTGAACCCATAATTGATGCAGATGGCAAAGAATTGGAATTGATGACAGGCGATATTGAATTCTGTGATTCCAACTATGCTAACGGATTAATTGCTGCAGGATTAGCAGAGAAAGCAAACTTGTGATAATAGTTCACTCATTGAGTGAGACTCAAACTGAATAATTCAGATTCAAGTTACATTTCTTAGGGTGATTTCAATAGTCACCGTATCAGGGATGTCCAAGCCATGAACGACTCTTGCTAACACAGCTTCATCCTTTGCAGAATTAATCTCTAATTCGATTAGACGCTTGTGAACACGCATTTCCCAATGATCCCAAGTCTCGCAACCTTCCCCATCGGGACTCTTGCGGCATGGAACTACAAGACGGCGAGTAGGCAGAGGAATAGGCCCTCTCATTGAGACGCCAGTTTGCTCTGAAATCATCTTGATTCCGCTACACAAGGTATCAACATGCTCGTGATTAAGTCCTGTGACTTTGATTGCTGTAATGCTTGCCATGAGGAGACCAACCTATGAGTTTTCTTCGGTTTTCCCCAACTGAATTGGCAATCACTTCTTCTCAATCTTCATGCAAACGCCAGCAGCCACGGTCTTACCCATGTCACGAATAGCGAAGCGGGATAGTTCAGGGAACGTATCTGCCTGCTCAATAGCCATTGGCTTTGTTGGTGCGAAGCGAACTAGACATGCATCTCCAGTTACAAGGAAGTCAGGGTTTGGTGTCTTCTCACCTTTGCTGGTCTTCTCAAGTAATTCTGCAAAGCGCACTGCTACTTGTGATGTGTGAGCGTGGAACACAGGAGTGTATCCTGCACCGATTGCCTTTGGAATGTCCATCAACTGGATTTGACCAACGAAGGTCTCATCGTGACGAACATACATTGGAGGGTTGTCGGTGTAACCAGCTACGTCACCACGGCGGATGTCAGTTGCTGATAGACCACGAACGTTGAATCCAACGTTGTCACCAGGTTGTGCTCGATCGACCACTGAGTGGTGCATCTCGATTGACTTGACTTCAGCACTTTGTTCGCTTGGGTTGAACTGAACAGTCTTTCCTGAGTGTAGGATACCAGTTTCTACCTTACCGACTGGAACTGTACCAATTCCGCCAATCTTGTATACATCCTGAATTGGCAAGCGCAGTGGCTTGTCAACTGGCTTTGGAGGCAACTTAACTGCATCAATGGCTTCGAACAATGTTGGTCCGCTATACCATGGAGTGTTAGTACTCTTGTTGTAAATATTGTCTCCTTCAATAGCACTGCATGGAATGAAAGGTATGTCGTCAGGCTTGAAACCAGCCATGCGCAGTAGGTTTGAAACTTCTTCAACTACACTGTTGTACTTGTCTTGTGACCATGAAACACCAGAGATATCCATCTTGTTAACGTTAACAATAAGTTCCTTGACACCAAGAACCTTAGCCAAGAAAGCGTGTTCCTTGGTCTGAGCGTTTACACCATCGTTAGCTGCAACATTCAGAACTGCAGCGTCTGCTTGGCTAGTACCAGTAATCATGTTCTTGACGAAATCACGGTGACCAGGTGCATCAATGACTGTGAAGTAATAGTTAGGTGTGTAGAATTCTTTGTGAGCAACGTCAATGGTAATTCCACGTTCACGCTCTTCCTTCAATCCATCCATAACGTAAGCGAAACCGAATCCCGCCTTTCCACGCTCTGCTGCTTCCTTCTCGAACTTCTCGATAACGTGAGGCTCGATGTGCCCGCTGTCTAGCATCAAACGACCTACTGTGGTCGATTTTCCGTGGTCAACGTGACCTACGAAAACGATGTTCAGGTGTTCCTTGCTCTTATCTTCCCATTGTGAACCCATGTTTATACACTCCTTTGAGTGAGTCGGCCGACTCACCCCCCCTATTTGAACTAAACGCCACAGAGGCACATGTTCAACAGAGGTGAAAACGCTCAACTGAGTTGCAAATGACCTCATTTGTACTTTAGAATAATTTGTAATTCAAGTATTTCTGCGTTATGTTGTTTGGTATTGAAAACTTGGACAGTCCATTGACCATCCAAATAGGTACGGAAATCACCAGTGCTGGAAGTCATTACCAAACAATAATTGTCTTCGGAACAATCTGAGTCTGTTTGTTGCTCATCAGAATTAGCACTGCTGTTACGCACCTCTTCATCTGTTTCATTGAAGAAATAGAGGTCCATTCTATTGTCTTTTTCAGGATCAATGACTGTAACACCGGGATCTTTCTTTGGATAGACAAGTCTTGCCTTGAACTGATTTATTTTCTGGGAATTCAGAAGATCATAAGTCAAGGGAGCAGTAAACTCTTCTCTAGGATTATCTGCAGAATTATTCCTCCCTATCTCACCGATATCGCTCCATTTTGCACGGGCGTTGACATAGACCCATGTGTCCTCACTAGAGGTCATTCCTTGGTCATCTGTAACAGTTAGTTGAATCCTCCATTCACCAGGGGAAACTTCCCATTGGTAGGTTTCGCCGGTGGCGTCAACATCGTTTGTCTTATCTCCGTCACCATCATCGTCAATGTTGATGTTAAGGTCCCATTTCCAACTTACTATCCAAGATTCTGCGCTTCCAGCCTCACTACCTGTAGCATCAAGTGAAACGGTGGTCGAAGGGTCCCAATCCCTTTCAGATTCATCCATCTCATCATCACAAATCCAAACGAGGATATAGGTTCCTGATGCTGGAGGCTCCTCGTCATCACAATCATCTGCTTTTGATGTAGCAATGGAAGCAGTTGGTTCTGCAGCATCTTCTGCAAATATTTTGAACTCCTGCTCTTTTTGAGTCTCAAATTCCCCGTCAGAGACAGAAAGGACAACGGTGTAATCACCTGCTGAATTATATGTGTGAGTTGTTGTCAAACCGGTTCCAGTATTGGTGTCTCCGAAATTCCATGAATATGTGAGTGAATCTCCTTCTGCATCCGAAGAGCCAGTAGCATCAAAATGGAGCAACATGCCTGCTTTTAGAGTTCCACTTTCCTGAACTGAAAAGGTAGCAGTGGGTGCAGAATTAGTATTGAATACCTCTAAACATCCGGGTGAAAGAACCACCATAATCAGTAGCATCACAAGAACTGATGGGCGCACAATCGCTTTCTTCATCAACTACTACCACACATCGGTCTATCATCAACCATTCGGCGTATTGGGAGATGAAAATTAGTTTCTTTCGGCCTTTAGAATAGGGCGATATGCAGAATAATGGTGCCTAGAAAGAGAACAGAGTCGCTTGCCGGTTGCCTTTGATGAGATCATCCCCAGTCCAGCCAAACGCCTCCGTGATGCGCCCCAATGCTGTAGCGAGTCTTTTGATGTAGAATTCGGGGTCATAGTCCGTTTGAATTTCACCAGTCTCATCTTCAATCCATGCAGTAATCCCCATCGGGCTTTTACTTGCATCTGTAACCAACCAGCCAACTTTCATGCCGGGGGTGAAATTCAATCCGGCAGCAATTCTCTGCTTTGCAGCTCTTACATGCACCAATCTATCTGGGTTTGTATAGACTGTAGTGAAATCAATTTGCCCATTATCTCTAACCTTTCCTTTACACGATTTACTAATGACGAGGTCTCTTGGTTCTATCTCTCCTCTCTTTACTCTCTTGATTAGATCGACACAATGTTGTACGGCTTGGTCGGTTTCTCCATCTAGAATCATTGCGAAAAGTTGAGTCATAGCATCGGTTAGAATTGTGAATGAATCTGTTCTTCTCACTTCATATCCACGCACAAGTAACTTAGATTCAGGCCATACCATTTGCCCAACATAGCGCTTCTTAGCCCCATGGCTGAAAAATGATGATAGCCCAGTTTCAAACTCTAGTTCCGCCCCTTCTTTTGTGAATCGTTCTGCAATCTCTTCACCGAATTCAACCATGCCGCTGACAGCTTCATTCCAAGCTACCAAATCATCTCCTTCAGTGGGTATCTTCGAAGGCACCCCCTCTTTTACTGGGGCTTGGACAAAGACGCTATCCGTATCACTGTAAACCACATGATGGTTCTCATCGTCAAGTTGCTTGATGATGCTCTTGATGTTTGAGCGGGCCCATGCTGTGATAGAGGACCCCAAATCGTCATGAGTGAAGCGATAGAATTTGGAGGCAAATACTCCATAAAACGAATTCATTAGAATCTTGACTGCGTATTGCATACGATTGTGAAACATCTCATTAACACCATCGTCATTCTTGGCGGCGTCATACATCTCCTTCTTGTGATGTGCCCTCAGTTCCATCAAATCCTCTAACAGACGTGGGACTAAGCCACGCCGAGTTTCTGCGGGTAGGAATTTAGCACCGTATGGAGACTCATGGAACCCTTCCTCTGGGGCTTCATCGGGCCGAGCTTTTTCATCGATGCGAGTAGTATAGCATATGTTGTTGGAAATCATTATTGAAGGATACATCGATTTGAAATCGAGAACTGCAACCCAACGATGCACTCCTGCTTCAACTTCATGCACATAACCGCCAACGATTTGGTCGCCGCGATTACCTCGATTGGTTCTAGGGACCGCGACATTCTCCCTGTCTGCAAGTCTGATGACTAGGCTGTCAATCCACTGTGATGTGGTTCCTGATATTGCAATTTCAAGAGGTACCGCTGCTACAGAAGCCAATGCTTCTTTAGTTTGAACAGCACGAATTTGAGTTAATATTCTAAGTGGCAGAATGGTATCTTGAACGCAGTATTTCATTACCACATCTGGGCGTTCAGCCCATTCCTTATCCATCTTGGAGGCATCCACATCCATCTTATGGAGGTCTTCATCCTCAGGCCATAGAAGTTGGCAGACAAATTTGAGCGTCTCACGTTTTGGTCTCAATACCATTCTTGCTTGCCACCAAGCATCTAGTACACAGCGGCCATGAATGCGCCAAGTTCTACGATTTGTTTCTCTACCCGGAATCAATCTTTTTGATTCTGATTCAATGATGGGGACTCGGCCCCAACCAAACATATCGGCTTGGACAGAAAAATCACTTTTGCGTGCGAGCGAGCGTGCTCGCATCTGTAACCTTGGCAGATCGAAGTTGTCAATGTTGTATCCCGTGATGATATCTGGATCTTTTTCTCGTACTAATCGAGAAATGCCAGAGAGGATATCGATTTCACTCCCTCTGAACTCATAAGTTTCTTCTCTTTGTCCTTGCTGAATAACCACAGCAGCACAGAGAATTGTTTCTTCAGTAATAGATGTCTCAAGGTCAAACGACATCAGGATAAATGGGGTTGGGAATGGCTCGCATTTCTCAATATTAGAATAATCACAAGTCACTATCAAATCAACAGGATATAGGCCAGAGCCCCCAGCGGTTTTGATTCTTTGAGCCGCATCCATCCGCGCAGTTTCTCCTTTGTGTGATTCAGGTAATTCAGCAAGCAATTCGTCTGGCGCTCCATCTCCTGCCCACAATACATCACTATCACAACTGATGTGTGGGCCAATGTCATTGTCCATGAATAGTCGATTAACAAATGGAATATCTGCATTAGTAAGTTCCCAATCTTTCTCTAATTTATTTCGTATTTGATGACGAGAACCGGTCATCATCCATGGCCGCTTAATTTCAACTTTCCAGTGTGGTTTCATCCCATTGCGTGTCCATTTATCAACAGGTTCGTGGATTTTTGTGATGCCCTTGATTGAACTAACTTGCTCTAGCATAGGGTCTACATCAACTCCATCATCCGGTTTCCCAGGTATGCTGATTTCCAACCATGGCTTCATCCCAGTGACAAGAAGTAGGACTGAATGTCCCTCACGTGCTCGGCACCACAACTCAATGACTGTATCAGAACGGGTTTGAGAATCCATTATGTAAGAGCCTTGAACAACGCAACTTTGCACAATTGTTCGAGTCATACATTTCACTCCACTGTGACCAAGTCCAATGAACCCTTGCTATGCGGGAAGGGGTAACGGTTGATAACCGAGGCCACTTCTTGGGGTTTGCTAGGCTGTCATAGGTCTGCCAAGGTGAGCCACAATGAGCGAGGATTTATCGATTGATTGGGACTCAATGACATTCAGTTTCACACCAACTGATATGATGTATCAGGCAACCTGCAAACAAGGAGAGGAATGGCAATATGGAGAAATGGTTCCTTATGGTGACATTACGATTTCACCAGCCGCTGGCGTCCTAAATTATGGTCAAGGATTGTTTGAGGGGATGAAGGCACAGAGAAGTGTCAATGGCGGAATTGTACTATTCAGGCCCGAAAGAAATGGTGAGAGGCTTGCAGATGGCGCTCGCAGATTGGGAATGCCACCAATCCCTGTAGACATGTTTCTTGAAGCGGTAAACCAAGTCGTAGCGGCAAACGCTCGCTGGGTTCCACCAACCGGTAAAGGAGCGCTCTACATTAGGCCTGTACTATGGGGTACGGGTGCTATTCTCGGGGTTGCACCTGCGCCAGAATACACTTTCATGATCTATGTTTGTCCCGTAGGTCCTTACTTCAAGGGAGGTATGCTTCCTATTGCCCTCAAAGTTTCAGAAGATTATCACCGTGCTGCACCAGGTGGTTCAGGTGCGGTCAAGGCGATTGGAAACTACGCACCTGGCATGATGCCAAGCAAGAATGCGAAGAAGGACGGATTTGCTGAAATCATCTATCTCGATGCTACAAATCATCGTTATATCGAAGAAGTTGGTGCTGCTAACTTCTTCTGTGTCAAAGACGGAGTAATTTACACGCCTGAATTAACTGGTACTATTTTGCCAGGTATTACTCGTGCCAGTATTATTGATTTAGCCCGCCATCGAGGATATGATGTGGTTGAAGAAAAAGTCGATATCGATTTCGTGTTAGAAGCTGATGAGTGCTTCTGTGCAGGGACAGCGGCGGTGATTTCACCTATTGGTGCAATATGCAAGGGTGATTTGTGTACCAGTTATTGCAATAATGAGGTAGGCCCAGTCACTCGAGAACTCTATGATGCGTTGACTTCTATTCAGATTCAAGATGCCGCAGATGAATTCGGCTGGATTAAGGCAGTCCCTGTTCCTGAAATTACTGTTGAATAGAGGGTAGGGATTGAGCAACACCTCAGTAAAGCGTTTATTCTTGAGGTGGTACAAGTTTTTGCTCTGCATCCCTAGTTTCAATCTCTGCTAACAGATTAGCCATGAAATTGTCAAGCGGAACCCCTTGAACTTGGTCGCCCGCACGGTTTCGGATACTGACTGTGCGTGATGAAGCCTCTTCGTCTCCTAGAACTAACATGTAGGATGGTTGCATCTTTCTGTGTGTACGGATCTTCTTGCCAATTGTGTTGTCACTGTCATCGACTTCAACTCTGATTCCAAGCAATTTCAATTCTTTACTGACTTCATTTGCGTAGTCAATGTGCTTCTCAGATATTGTCAAGATATGGACTTGGGTAGGTGACAACCAAGTTGGAAACTTCCCAGCAAAGTGCTCTATCAATACACCACAGAATCTCTCCATGCTTCCAAATGGCGCACGGTGAATCATAACGGGCCGGTGCATCTCTCCATCTGCACCAGCATATTCCAAATCGAATCGCTCTGGAAGATTGTAATCAACCTGAACAGTTCCCAACTGCCACTCTCTTCCTAGCACATCTCGCACCACGAAGTCAATTTTTGGACCATAGAAGGCAGCTTCACCTTTTTCTTCAGTAAATGGCACTCCAAGACTTGCTGCGGCAGAACGGCAAGCCTCCTCGGCCTTGTCCCACTTCGCACTTTCTCCTACATATTTGGAGGAATCATCTTCACGTAATCCTACACGAACTCGGTAATCGTCCATACCTAGGACTCCGAATATGACCTGTACTAACTCTATGCAACCAAGCACTTCATCTGCAATTTGGTCTTCAGTAACAAAGAGATGGGCATCGTCTTGAGTGAATCCACGTACGCGTGTTAATCCGGAAATTTCACCCGATTGTTCCCAGCGGTATACAGTACCAAACTCAGCAAGTCTTAGTGGGAGGTCACGGTATGAGTGGGGTTGGGAATTGTAAATGCGAATATGATGTGGGCAATTCATTGGCTTCAATAGATAACCATCAATTTCACCTTCTTCCATCAAGTTTGAGAGTTCAGAACAACTACACCCATCATCAGAAAGTTTTGCCATTAAGTCGCGCTCTACAAGTGGAGGGTACTGGCTATCTTGGTAGTAAGGGAAGTGACCTGATGTGCGATATAGGTCGAGTTTTCCTATATGGGGTGTAAATACCTGAGAATACCCCTGTCTTCTCAAATGCTCACCTATGAAGTTCTGTAACTCTTGACGCACTACACTTCCTCGTGGGGTCCAGAGAACCAAGCCTTGGCCGACCATCTCATCAATATGGAAAAGTTGCAAATCCTTGCCTAATTTTCTGTGGTCGCGCAGTGCTGCCTCTCTCAACAATCTCTCTCTTGCTTGTAAGTCCTCTTTGGTAGCGTAACACATTCCGTAGATGCGTACGAGGTGTTCCCTGCTGGAATCTGCTCTCCAGAAGGCGGTTGAAGTTGAAGTCAATTTGAAGTGGCGCAGATAGGATGTAGATGGAACATGTGGGCCGCGGCAGAGGTCTACAAATTCACCTTGTCGATATACACTTGAGCCAGCACCATCATCGAGTTTGTCATCCATGATCTCAATCTTGAACTGATTATCAGCAAACATTTGACGAAGTGATTCACCATCATGTTCTTCACGACTAATCTTCAGATTTTGCTTGACTAGATATTTCATCTTCTTCTCGATTTCTCGCAAGCCTTCCTCGCTGAGGGGTTCCATCTCGAAATCATAGTAGAAGCCGTGTTCAATTGGGGGGCCAATTGTGGGTTTGGCACCGGGGTGTAACTCAGTTACTGCTTGAGCTAGGAGGTGGGCGCATGAGTGTCTTAGGACATGGAGCCCCTCATCACTATCCGAGTTAATTTGATCAAGGGTGCAAGATTCTTCGATAGGAGTAGATAAGTCGCATGGCTCACCATTGAT
>DASCSU010000012.1:0-22319 GCA_034399495.1 Candidatus Thalassarchaeaceae archaeon | reverse complement strand
AGAGTGGATTCCAGTTACAATGTTCAGCACTCCACCAGGGAGGTCTGAAGTCTCTAGGACTTGATAGAGATCTGTAGCAGATAGTGGATAATTTTCTGATGGAATTGCAACCACTGCATTACCCATGGCAAGAAGTGGAGCCACTAATCGTGTGAAGCCGTGTAGTGGGCGTTGGTTGGGGCAAGTAACTCCTACAACTCCCAGTGCTTCGTTCACAGCCAGTACTAGGCCGTGCATTGTAGTCTCATGAACTGCTCCATCATACTTGTCGCACCATGCAGCCCAGCGGAACCATTCTGCTACTGAATCTGAAACTTCATTGGCAGCATCTTCATCGCTACAACCAGTCATTGATGAGAGGCGAGCAGCGTATTCTGAACTTCTCTGCTCGAGGTTTTCTGCAATGTAGTAGAGGACTTGTGCTCTAGAGTGAGCATTGACATTAGCCCACTTTGTTGCCCCGCAGGCTGCTTCAACAGCATCTCGGATATCTTTGCGATTTCCTCTACCTACTTCTCCTACTGGTCCATTTGGTCCATTGATATCTAGTGTATATCCGCCATCAGGTCGCTTCTGTTTGCCGCCAATGTACATCTTTGATGTGCGATCAATTGATTCAGCACCTGATTCTGATGGGCTTGAGTTTGAACCACTGTTTGAAGTGTTGGCGACTTCAGCCAATTTGTTGATTGGGCGCATGTAGGCAAACATTCCTTCGCGTCCACCTTCTCGTCCGAATCCAGATTCTCGGTATCCTCCAAATCCTGCATTTGCATCGAATTGATTTGTGCAGTTCACCCAGATTGCTCCTGCTCGTATAGAGCGAGCAACTTCTAGAGCAGTGTCAATATCTTGACTCCAAACGCTACCAGCCAATCCATAGCGGGTATTGTTGGCTAGAGCAATTGCCTCTTTGTGAGTTCGGAAGGTAAGGGCAACTAGGACCGGCCCAAAAATCTCCTCTTGCACAATGGTGGAGGAGGGTGATACATTGGTGAATAGAGTGGGCGGGAAGAAACAACCTGTGTCGGGTATTTCAGTATCAGGCTGCCACATTGCACCACCTTCATCACAACCTAGTTGGCATAGGTCAGCAATGGTCTTGCGTTGACTTTCATCAACGATTGCACCCATGTCAACAGCCTTGTCCATTGGGTTTCCAATTCTTAGTTTAGACATACGCGCACGTAATTTATCATGGAATACCTCTGAAATTGATTCTTGTACCAAGAGTCGAGAGCCTGCACAGCAGACCTGTCCTTGATTGAACCAAATTGCATTGACTAATCCTTCAACAGCTGAATCAATATCTGCATCTTCAAAGACAATGAAGGGGCTTTTGCCGCCTAATTCTAGCGTCAATCCTTTGCCAGTGCCAGCAGTTGCCTTGCGAATTATTCGGCCAACCTCTGTTGATCCTGTAAATGCGACCTTGTCAATATCCTCATGCTCGGTGATGCATGCGCCAGTAAGGCCATCTCCAGTCACGATGTTGACTACGCCAGGTGGTAATCCAATTGAATCACAGATGGCTGCAAAAGCGAGTGCTGAAATTGATGTAAATTCTGCTGGCTTCAAGATGACTGTGTTTCCAGCAGCAAGTGCTGGTGCAATTTTCCATGCAAGCATCAAGAGAGGAAAGTTCCACGGAATAACTTGTCCGCACACACCAACAGGACCGTAACCGGGAAAGGTTTCATCGAACAATTGTGCCCAACCTGCGTGGTGGTAGAAGTGCCGGGCTACTAGTGGGACATCAGCATCACGAGTTTCACGAATGGGTTTACCATTGTCTAATGTCTCAATTACTGCGAGTAGACGGTGATGCTTCTGCACTTGTCGAGCGATAGCATACAGGTAACGTGCTCTAACATGGCCAGGTGAAGATGACCATCCGGGAAGCGCAGCACGGGCGGCTGCTACAGCATAATCTACCTCTGTTTTTCCTGCTTGAGAAATTGTACCAAGTAATTCACCAGTTGCGGGATTATGGGTTTCAAAATTTTCCCCATTTGTTGGTTTCACCCATGAACCATTGATGTACATTCCAAAGTCAGGTCCGTGTTCATCTAACCATTCTCTTGCGAATTTGTCCGATTCTGGGGCGGGGCCCCATTCCAGTGTTTCTAAGATATCTTTCACTGTCATTTTTTCACCTTATGCCATTGGATGCCTGTTTGCTGCTGAGTAATGTCCCGATAAGTGGAACTCAAGTTGTCTCTCGATATCTCCTAGTAGAGATGATGCGCCTATTCTGAAAAGTTCTGGTTGCATCCATTCATCACCCAGTTCTTCCTTCATCATGGCCAGCCACGCGACTGCAACTTTTGCTTTACTGATTCCACCAGCTGGCTTGAATCCGACTTTTTGTCCAGTTCTGACATAGTAGTCTCTAACTGCGCGTGCCATTACTATTCCAACAGGAAGTGTTGCATTCACACTTTCTTTTCCAGTGCTGGTCTTGATGAAATCTGCACCTGCTGCCATACATACTTGGCTTGCTTGTGCGACTTGTTTGAGGCTGGCTAATTCACCAGTTGCTAGAATAGTCTTGAGATGTGCATCTCCACATGATGCTCGGAAATCCTTTACTTCATCGTAAAGCGCCTGCCAATCGCCACGCAATACATTCTGGCGGCTTACCACAATGTCAATTTCAGTAGCTCCTGCGGCTACTGAAGCCTCAATCTGCTCCAACTTTTGAGGATGAGGAATATGTCCTGCAGGGAATCCAGTAGATACTGCACATGTTCCAACAGGGCTTCCATCCAATGCTTTAGCAACGCTTGCAACCATGCTGTGATAGACGCAGACACTTGCACAATGGACGGTATTTACATCTAAGTCCAATGCGCTAAGAAGATCAGTTCTAACAGGTCGAATTGCCTTTTGGGCTAGCCGAACAACACGCTGAGGTGTATCATCGCCTGCTAAGGTGGTTAAGTCAATACATCGGATTGCTTGTAGCATCCAAGCCACTTGCCAATCTTTCTTCACCGCACGACGTTTTGGTAGGCTTGCAGCACGCCTTTCCAAGGCGGAGCGATTGACCTGAATCTTATTGATTAGGTCTAGGTCGAGTGGAGTCCCCTCGTTTCTGTTACCTACGGCCATACACTGCACCCCTGTAGTATTCGCCTAGCAACCTCGTTTTAGATGAATCGGCATCGATTTTACGCTCATTCTGGCCTACTATTGACTAATTCAGTGACCACACTTGGGTCTGCAAGAGTGCTTGTATCTCCCATGTCTGAAACATCTCCAGAAGCAATTTTTCTTAGAATACGTCGCATTATTTTCCCAGATCTTGTCTTTGGAAGAACTTGGGTGAAATGCACCTTATCGGGAGTGGCGATAGGACCTATGATACTACGCACACCTTGCCGAAGTTCTTGACGCAATTCTTCTGATGGTGAGTGCTCACCTTCAAGTGTCACGAAACAGTAGATTCCTTGGCCTTTGATATCGTGAGGGAATCCGACAACCGCGGCTTCACAGACTGCACCGTGCTCAACCAATGCAGATTCAACTTCAGCAGTGCCCATTCGGTGTCCTGATACGTTGATTACATCATCAATTCTGCCCATAATCCAAAAGCATCCATCATCATCTTTCCGTGCCCCATCTCCTGTGAAATATCGCCCAGGTTGCTGGCTGAAGTAGGTCTTGATAAATCGGTCATGGTCTCCATAAACGGTTCTCATCATTCCAGGCCATGCTTGTTCAACAATCAGATAACCACCCTCATTTCTAGCGCATTCAGAACCATCTGCATGCACGATTTTCGGATTTATTCCGAAGAATGGATAGGTTGCAGAGCCCGGTTTGGTAGTAGTCATTCCAGGTAGAGGTGTAATCATGATTCCACCAGTTTCAGTTTGCCACCATGTATCAACAATAGGTCTTGTACAGTCGCCTACTACCTCGTGATACCACATCCATGCTTCAGGGTTAATCGGCTCACCAACTGTGCCCAGTACTCGAATTGAACTACGCTTGTAGCGTGTAACTGGTTCATCTCCAAAGACCATCAAAGCACGAATTGCTGTTGGTGCGGTGTAAAATGTGGTGGGCTTGTGTTTATCACAAATTTCCCAGAACCTACCTGGGTCAGGGTAGGTAGGTGTTCCTTCGAACATTAGTGTGTGGCAGCCCAATGCAAGTGGCCCGTAAACGATGTATGAGTGTCCTGTAATCCAGCCAATATCTGCTGTACAGAAATGTAGATCTCTAGTCGGGTCGAGGTCAAAGACATATTTGGAGGTAGTAGCAGTCCAAACCATGTATCCTGCTTGTGAGTGCATCACTCCTTTTGGCTGACCTGTTGAGCCGGAGGTATAGAGAATGAATAGTGGGTCTTCTGCATCCATGACTTCAGGTTCACATTCGGTACTTTGGGATGCCATTCCTGCATCCATGTCTACATCTCTTCCCTCTACCCAATTGGGCGAGCCGCTTCCAACTCCATCACCTGCACGATGGTTAACTAACACACATCTGACAGTGACGCCTTTTTCTTCAGCTATTTTGATGGCGTCATCACCAATTGATTTCAAAGGAATTATTCTTCCTCCACGGATTCCTGCATCTGTTGTAACCATTACATCGGAAGTGCAATCTACAATTCTCTGAGCCAGTGAATCGGCAGAGAATCCTCCGAAAACCACTGAATGGATTGCTCCAATTCTAGCACAAGCAAGTAGCGTGAATGCGAGTTCAGGAATCATTGGCATATAGACGGTAACACGATCACCCTTGCCAACACCGTTTGCTCGCAATAGGTTTCCAAGACGGGAGACCTGTTCGAGTACTTCATTGAACGAATAGGTACAAGCTTCACCATCATCTGCCTCAAATGAAATTGCAGGTGCTTCACCTCTTCCTGCAGCAATATGCCTGTCAAGGCAGTTAACGCTGACATTCAGCTGGGCACCATCAAACCATTTGATTTCACCATTCTCGAAATCCCAAGAGGCAACTTCGTCCCATTTACGGTACCATTCGAATTCTTCAGCAATTTCGCCCCAGAATCCAGCAGGGTCCTCAATACTGCGCTTCCACATAGTTTGATATTCCTCAAAACTAGTGATGTGCGCTTCACTCGCCATCGGCTCCAAAGGTGGAAATTGCCGTTGCTCATCCAAGAGATTCTCTATGCTATCTTGTTCGGACATCAAATGGCGACCCGGCGCACGATATATCAACTCCACGCAAAAACCATCTGTTAGGGTTTGAAATTGAATTGAATTACTTGTAGTCAGCGTTAAACACGGCCCTTTAGTGGCCCTCGCTCAAGGGCCCGTGGTCTAGGGGTTTTGACGTCGCCTTCACATGGCGAAGATCGCCAGTTCAAATCTGGCCGGGCCCATAATTTTCTACTTATTTTGAATATAAACATAAAGGCAGGAGTCTGTTCCTAAGTGTATCATGGGATGGAAGGAGACCCTTCTTTGGAAGGTCGGCATCGATGTCAACGTGTTTGCTGAAGCAAAGACATGGAAGGCATTTGGCATCTCAGTACTCTTGTTTGCCGTTATCGCCTATGGTGGACTATCGGCCTTCGGCGTAACTTCTGCAATGTTTGGCGTTGGCGGCGAAGTACGTGAAGTACCAGATTTTGAGATGGAAACAGTAAACCGAACTGGTATTGAAGATAATTACACCAATGAAACCGGCTGGTTTCAATTATCAGAAAACCGTGACAATGTGATTATCCTAGACTTCATGGCACACGGCTGTGGTAGTTGTCATTACGCTCAAGAACATATGGAAAATGAAATTTCAGGTTGGCAAAATTTGACAGGGCCATACCCTGTGATGATAGTTTCAATTGGTAGTTGGTATGATATTGAGACGATGGAATGGCTCAATGAATCTGAACCAGAAGAGAATTACCGCGTCCCTCAATGGATTTTGGGAATGGGGGCCCATGACTCAATTATTGTTAACGAAACTACTGGTGAAAGAGGCGACTTAACTGAATACTATTTTGCTCAGCAAATACCTCTTCTACTAGTTATTGACCATGAGGGATATATTGTAGGGAAACAAAACTCAGGCACTCCTGTTGAAGGGTGGGGGGAATTTAATGCAGCAGTTGTTTCTGCTAATGCGGGTGAAGCAGAAGATTTGCGAATGGGTCTCAAAGAGGTTGACAGGAGTTTTACAGGCATTCTTGCACTAGGGCTTCTTTTGGGCGTACTAGTGTACTTCTCTCCTTGTGCCTTCCCAGTTCTTCCAGGTTACATTGGATACTACATCAGTTTAGGTTTGAGAGAAGAAGAGTTGAGAGAATCAGGCAAACTCAAAGGAGCGATGCCCAAACACATTACTGTTGGTGCATTGGCAGGAGTGGGGATGCTAACCTTCTTTGCTCTACTAGGGATATTGGTTCTTGGATTAGCTGAGGTAATCAATATCGCAGGGTACCTCCACCGGTTTGCAATCGTCATTGCCGTTCTTCTGTTTATTCTTGGCTCATTCATGTTGATGGGCGGCACTGCTCATCTTTTGGGTTGGATTGACAAATTGATTGTACAGCGTTTCTCCACAACAGAGTCAGATGATTTATTCACGCCACGCCGCAATATGTATCTCTGGGGTATTGGATATGCTGCTGCATCAGTTGATTGCACGGCGGCAATTGTATTGCCGTACTTGGGTTACTTGCTTTCAGGAGGCACATCTGCCGTGATTGCTGGCCTAGGTGGAATCATGCTCAGTGTATTCCTGCTGATGATGTCGGTAACAGTGATTGTAGGCGTTGGAAGCAAGAAGGTCGAGGCCTTCTTGCGAAAAGCCACTGATATGATCAAGATGGTTGGGAGTTGGATGATGATGTTTGCAGGAATTGGATTATACCTGTATTTGACCCAACCAGAATTGGTATCATCATTGATTTAATTCAAATGACTCCAAAGACCTTGAGAAATACTGCTACTCCAGCAATTGCTGCAACTGCAGAAGTAATTGTTCTCAATAATTCCATCTTGTGATTATGCTTGTCAAGCCAGTGCTCAAAATCTCCTCTTTCATGTCCATCATTTTGCAACATAATATCACTCCATCAACTACTCTCGTTGCTCTTGTTATTTTAATCTTGCAATCATCAATAAATGATTCCAGTAGTTTTCACCTCAATTTAGATTCATTGAATAGCGCGCAGTTTAGCATATATACTGACTGCGTTCCCCTCGGTTCGTGTTCGGGATTACCCTCAGCATCATAGTCATCATGGCAGCATTGATTGCTGGTTATATGGCTTGGAATATTGGAGCAAATGATGTTGCAAATGCAATGGGTACTAGTGTTGGTAGCGGCGCACTAACTCTCAAGCGAGCCATTATCGTGGCTGCTGTGTTTGAATTCGCTGGAGCAGTATTCTTTGGTAGCCACGTTACTGATACCATCAGAAAAGGAGTGCTTGACTTTGGTAGCGATGGTTTTTCCTACGAATTAAGTCAAAATCTCATGTATGGTTTCTTAGGTGCTCTATTAGCTGCAGCCATTTGGTTAACCATTGCCACAAAATATGGTTTACCCGTCTCTACAACTCACAGTATTGTTGGTGGCGTCATTGGCATGGGTCTCTTCATTCAGGTAGACTCAGTTAATTGGGGTAAGGTGTTCGAGATAGTATTGAGTTGGATAGTCTCTCCCTTGCTGGGGGGGATAATTGCTTACCTTTCATTCATCGTCATTAAACGGGTCATTATGAATCATGAAAATCCTGTAGAGAGAACTCGTAAGGTTGCACCTCTTCTTGCTCTGCCAACTTTCTTTGTTCTCGGACTTGCTCTTCAATTCAAAGGCCTCAAAGGCTTTTATTCTAATTTAGATGCTAAGGGGATTATTGACAAGTCCAAATGGCTACCTCCAAAGGATGGAACAACTTTCAATCCATTAGCAGATGGTGCTTGGATTCCTATGAACAGTTTACTTGTAGCCTTTGCAATCGGTCTTCTTGCAACTACTGTGTTGTGGCAAGTATTGCGTAGATACGAGTTCAAAGAAGAAGGTTATGCTGGAGTTGAACGAGTATTTATTTGGCTACAAATCATTACAGCTTGTTATGTTGCATTTGCACATGGTGCCAATGATGTTGCAAACGCTATTGGACCAATGGCAGCCATCTATGATATCTCTACTTCGGCAGACGGAATATTGTCACCTGAACAAGTTGCTGTACCTATTGAATTGTTACTCCTTGGAGGTGCTGGGATTACCATTGGTGTGGCAACATGGGGGTACAAAGTGATGGATACAATTGGCAAGAAAATCACCCACATCACACCATCTCGCGGGTTTGCTGCTGAGTTTGGAGCAGCTACAACCGTGCTCATATTTTCCATGCCCTTCCTTGCAGTGCCTATCTCTACAACTCATACCTTAGTTGGTGCTGTAGTTGGTGTAGGTCTAGCAGGTGGAGCCTCTGCTGTAGATTTCAGAGTATTTTGGAAAATAGCTGCAAGTTGGGTTGCTAGTCTGCCGGTTGCAGGCCTTGGCGCTGTGATTTTCTTCATACTGTTTGCAGGCAATCCTACCAATGTTGCAATTGTTACCATTCTAGCATTTGGTATTACTGGATATGTGGTGACTAGGCCTAGCGATGCAGGTGAGGGAGATCCTCATGCCTTGGTGGTATCTGAGACCCCTTCAACAATACCAACTGTATCAGTCATGGGATTAACTCCATTTGAATTGTTCCATAATCATGCAATTGCGGTAGAGAAAACAGTTGCATGTATGGCAGAAGCAGTCATTGTTGCAGCCTCTGGAAAAGACGCATCTAAGGAAATTGAAGCCACAGTATCAGCAGAATTGGAGGCTGATAATCTCAAGGCATCATTACGAGAAGAGATTGGTAAAGGTGTGTTGATTACGATTGGACGAGAAAATTTCCTACACATGATATCGCGCCAAGATAGGATTGCAGATTATGCTCAAAACGTTGCCGAACAACTTTCTTTCCGTACCCTATATGATAATGAAGATGCACGCAATAATTTGATGCGGATGGCTGATGCTGTTGTTGAGACTGTGAGTCGATATGAAGATGCTGTTGAACAACTGAAGAATCTCAGTTTATCAGGATACTCTCGTAAAGAGAAGGATGAGTTACATCGCCTAATCCGTGAAGTCAATTTGTTGGAACACGAAGCAGATAAGATCGAGAGGGATTCAGCAGCCTTTGTCTTTACAGAAGGTGACGATGAGCCTCTTGCAGCTATGCACATGTATAGAGTGTTACAGAGATTAGATGATGTTGCTAACTCTTGTGAGATGGCGGCAAATGCTTTCCTACCAATTGTCTATGCTTGAATTGTGAATTCATGCATCTGCATCATTAGTGAACTCTGCAGAGATTTGAGCATCATCCATGCTATCTATTCTAGAGAATCCCGGCTCAATTAGCCACCACCATCCAAAGGCAAGGGCAAGACCGGTAATAAGGTCGAATACAAAGTGCTGCTTTGTGGTGAGAATACTGGCACATAGAAGAACCCAATTAATCCAGAGAATCCATTTGAGCGGTTTACCCCAAACGGTTTCTGCATAATCTCTGTTCAACCAAATTGTCAGCACTCTGCAGATGATATAACTCAGAGTTACATGCAGACTCGGCCAGGCGTTGGTTGGATTGTCAATTGTATGGATGACTCCAAAAATGCTACCAAAAATGCCTTCGTAAGACAATATTTCAGAGGTCAATTGGTCCCGCAGGGCGATGTCAGCAGGGAAAAGAACGAAGAAAATCCCATGGAATGCTGTTAGAAGAACAAGGCCCTGAAGAGCGAGTAGCAATTCCATCCTTCCGCGGTCTGTCAAAGGATGAAGGAAAATAGAACCCGGAGTTAGAAGGTAGAGGGAAGCATAGGGTATAATCATCCATGCAACTGGGGGGATTTTGCTGTCAAGGGAAATCTCTGGGCTCCAACCATATGTGCCAAAATTGGCTATTAGGTGATTGATTACGAAGTAGATTCCAGCAACTCCTAGAAATCCCCAAAAAATAATTTCCACATAGAACCAACGCCCTCCAAGCCATTCACGGCGAGCCCACGCATGACGCATGATTGGTAGTGGCTTAACTAGCCATTCTCTAGGTCTCACTGAAACTCGGATGGTAAGGCAACCCATGAATGAATAGGGTAAAAAGACAATTTTATTTTATTGCTCAAAAACATACAATGACAACTATGAATAACGTTCATATCCTAAATAGTATTAGATTCACTGTGGACCCCACTTCTCTTGCACTTCCCGCTGCCATCAATGGTGTGCGATTGTTGGTGAATGCCTTTGATGGATATGATAAGGGTAAGTTCATCAAATCTGATAAGGCTGTATGTGAAGAAATCCGTCGTAGGTCAGCAATGCTTCAAGACCATTTTGAACGAATTCACACCCATTCTCATAAAAATGGTTTGAAGGATTTGAGGAGTTCATGTGATGAGATTTTTGCTTCAATACAAAATATTGGTAATGATGCTCAATATTCAGTTACCGGTTCCCCTAGGACTGTACATATCGATGTAGGGAAACTCTCTAAGAAGGCACAGAAAAAGTTAGTCAATCATGATCTTACCACTCTCAATTTACTGGTAGAAGCAACTAGGGATGCAAATGAATTGCTGGAATCGTTGCGTACTGGCGGAGAAGAGGGTGAGTTGACTAACATGGCGGGGATGGTTCACGATAGAATCGGACGTGCTCGTAATCACTTTCGTGAGAGAAATATGTACATAGATGGATTAGTAAAGAGGTGAAAAAATGACAGAAAAGAGTTTTCGATGGCGAAACAGTCCAGCAGTTATTGCTAGATATATACACGACCGCGATGTTCCAGATGGTTCAATGGTGACATTGAAACCAAATGAAGCGTGTGTTGTGGTGGAAGATGGGAAAATTGCAGGTGTAGCAACCCAGCAACATATGGAAGTTAACCCAAAGGCAGGCATTCTTTCAAGGATGTTTGGAAGGGGGAATCCAAAGCGGACCTTTCTCTTCGTGTTCTTGGGGCCTCACGATTTACTTCTGCGAATTAATACCCAGACTAGTGATGGGCAACCAGCAGTAGGAATGCTCAATCTTAGATTGAGTATCACTCGCGAGCAAGCACCAAAATTACTTCAATTGCCTGCAAAAGGTGAGATGGAGATTACTACCGGCTCCCTTGTCGATGCTTTAGAAAAAGAGATCCAAGCCAATTTGAATCCAATGATTCAAGGGAATACACTTGAATCTCTTAGGTCTCCTGAAGTAACTGATGATTTGTTGGCAGAATTGAGAGTATCAATGAGGGCAACAGTCTCATCATTTGGATTAACCTTTGACAATGTATTTGTCAGTTGGAATCAGACCGAGGCTGAACAATTGTTGAAGATGAAGGCTGAACTTGAGAACCTTGTATTGAGAAATTCCATCATGGAAGAAAAAGAGGCTACTGAGATGGAGAGAATCTTATCGCACAATATGCGTAGGGCAGAACTCCAAGCTCGTCTGAATATGGCGGGTATAGTGGCTGAAGAGCGAGCAAAAATCGAGTTGGAATTAGCCAAAGTGCAATCTTCTGGTGAACTTGAAATGGCTCGTTGGAATCAAATCAACCAATTGCAAACAGCACAACAGAATGAAAGACGCAGCCAAGAATTGAGAGAGGCTCATCATGATGCAGAACTGTCCAGAATTAATCTCCAGGCCGAGCGACAGGCGAGTCAATTTGAAGCCGAAAAAGCAGATGCACAAATTGAGCGAAACCTAACCGAGGAAAGAGGCCAGGCAGAGATTGCAATGGATCTTTTTGCTCAAGTTCAAGACCGTAAGGAGCGCCGCTTGGCCAAAGAAGCAGAGCGTGAGCAGGCGCGTCTTGACTCATCCCGCGCAGGTTCAGACAAACTCGTAGATACTATTGCAGAAATAGCAAAATCAAGTAAAGATAGTGAGGTCCACAAGGAGACTTTAAGGCAACTTGGGGAAATGAGAAAGTCAGATGTAGATGCTGAAGGTCAAGCATACATTGATTCTGATGATTGATTATTATTCTTCATCTACTGCTTTGGGTGGCAGAATAAATGAAATTCCAATCGTCACCAATCCAGAACCCATTAATGCACTTAGGAATACATTGAGGTTAGCTAGGCCATATTCATTTGTTGGGGATGTTAAGTAACCCATTCCTACAGATAGGTCGGCAGTATAGGTGCCGTATACTACCACTGCCAAAAGACCGCAAATTGCACCGGCAAGAGAAGCCCGCGAGTCTATCTTATCCCACAGGGTTAGCAATACTGGAAGAACTGTAGCAGTTGCTAGCAAGTCTGCAAACAGGAAGATTCCGAATACACTCAGTGCATCCATTGTATGGGCGAGGTAGATTGCTATTGGAATCATAGCAATGGTAGCCATTCTAGCATGGGATAATTCCATCTTCCCATCAGAAAGGTCTCTAGATATTGAGGCTACAACAGCATTCTGTAGTGTATCAGCACTTGAGCAGACAAGTGCCACTCCGAGAACTATGAATGCTGAAATCAACAATATTCCTGCGTCATCTATTAGATAGAAGAAAGCAGCAGATGGGTCACCCACAGCACCTTGTCCTGCAACCACAGTTCCTAGTACCCCCATCACAAAGACGAGTGGCAGAACCATTCCTGCTGCTAGCAGTGAACCTTTCTTGAGTGCCTCATTATTTTCTGATGCCCATGCACGTTGCCAATTTCCTTGTGAGAACATTTCTGCAGATGTAATAGCCACCACTAGAGCTAATCCTGAGGCAAAGGAATCCATGTATGACATGCTTCCAATACTCCACTCGTCTTCTGGATTGTATGACTTTGCATCACTAATAAGTGAGCCTAAGTCTGCTCCAAACAAAATTAGTAATAATGCAATAATCAACCAAATTATGACCCATGCCTGCCATCTGTCAGTCTGTAGTGAGGCTGGAAGTCCACCATAAGCAGTATAGGATGCTGTAACTACTGCAACGGCAATCATTGGGATTAGTGGATTCATTCCAACTAGAGTTTCCATGGCTTTTCCAATTGCGGTGAATTCAGCAAATAGGAATGTGAACATGTATGCTACAGAGATTAGGCCGACATAGATTTGCATAGGTCTTCCAATTCGCATACGTACATAGTCTGCTAAAGTGACACCATTTGGTAGCCGCTGTCTGATCATTGGGCCCACATAGGCGAGTAAAAGGAATGGCGTTGAGGCGGATAGGGCATATCCAACAACATCCCAAAAGCCACCGTAGTAACCTACTTCTGAAGGTCCAAAAAGAATCCAAATGCCCATCCCGGAGGCGAACAGACTAAGTCCGATTCGCACCCAATTTTGAGTTCCACGTGCAGATAGATAGGTATCTGAATCCATTTCTCTATTAGCGGCTGTATAGCCGACATATCCGAAAAAACTCAAAGTTCCGATTAACAATAAATATGCGATATATGCGTTCATGTTTCTTCCTCCGCTGGCATTACCCAGATCAGGTCAGTGGGTCGCCACTCGAAGTGGCCTCTCAGCAATATTGCTCCCCAGTAATTTGTAGGTGGTGAACTAAATTAATGAACATTACTTGAATCAATTCTCTTCAGGTTGCATGAATGAGTATGTCCATTCATGCGGGGTTTCTAATGTTCGTTTCACCGAGCGTGGGCTAATCCATCTGAGTAGGTTGAGTGGGCCTCCAGCCTTGTCATTAGTTCCACTTGCTCTAGCCCCTCCAAATGGTTGCTGAGCAACTACCGCACCAGTAGGTTTGTCGTTGATGTAGAAATTACCAGCGGTGAACCTTAGCGCATTGAATGCAGTCTGAACGTCCTCTTCATTGCTAGCAAAGATTGAGCCGGTGAGTGCGTATGGGCTAGACTCATCACAGAGTGTTAGGACCTCCTCGAAGTTTTCATCATCGTATAGGTAAACAGTTAGGACAGGTCCAAAGATTTCTTCAACCATGGTCTCAGATTTAGGGTCACTTGTGACAATGATTGTTGGTTCGATAAACCATCCAACGCTATCATCACACCCACCGCCGACAACTATGTCGCAAGCAGGGTTTGTTGAGGCTCTCTCTATGTATCCACTGATTTTATCAAATGATCTCTGGTCAATCACTGCTGTCATGAAATTAGTAAAGTCACGGGCATCTCCCATGGTAATTTTTGCTACCTCGTCAATTAGCCCCTGACCCATTCTACCCCATACAGATTTAGGGACATAAGCACGGCTAGCGGCTGAACACTTTTGTCCTTGATACTCGAAAGAGCCACGCAGTAGTGCGACCAAGAGTCCCTGTTCATCACAATCTGAGTGGGCTACAACAAAATCTTTACCGCCAGTTTCACCTACAATTCTAGGATATGATTTGAAGTGGGGTAAATTCTCTCCGATGCGCTGCCAAAGTGTTTGGAAAGTTGCGGTTGAGCCAGTAAAGTGAACTCCTGCAAAGTCGGAATGTGATAGACAGACCTCTGAAATATCTGGCCCGGCTGATGGGACGAAGTTGATGACTCCAGCAGGCAATCCGGCTTCCATCATTAATTCCATCAAGACATAGTTTGAGAGATATGAATTTCTTGATGGCTTCCATACTGCGGTATTTCCCACTAGTGCGGGAGCACTAGGTAGATTGGCAGAGATACTTGAGAAATTAAACGGCGTGATTGCTAAGATAAATCCTTCAAGTGGGCGAATCTCAGTACTGTTTTGAACTCCTTTTGGAGAGACTAGTGGTTGGTATAGTTCGTGAAATCCTCTTGCATAGTGGCAATTGAAGTTCCAAAAGTCAATCAATTCACAAGCTGAATCAATTTCTGCTTGGAAACATGTTTTACTTTGATTTAACATTGTAGCGGCGTTTACTTTCATTCTCCATTCACCAGCCAATAAATCGGCGCACTTCTCGAAAATAGCACAACGTGCTTCTAATCCAATGTCTATCCAGTTTTGTTGTGCAGCGACAGCCGCATCACAGGCAGCCGCAATCTCGGTTTTTCCGGCCAGGTGGACATTAGCCAATATATGCCCATGATTGTGAGGGATTACTTGGGTAGCGGTATTCCCTGTGAAAACCTTCTCCCCATTGATAATACAGGGTATTTCAACAACTTCCGTCATCTGACGATCTAATTCTATTTGGAGCGCACTTCGCTCCTCACTTCCTGGTGCATAACCCAAAATTGGTTCGTTGACGGGTTGTTCCGACATATACCGCCCCCATTGGGGGCGCTCTTTGATGATTGCTCTGTTAAAATTTCCTAATGCTTAGCCACTATTATTGAAAGCCGAGATTGATTCCGCCCACTTGATGACGGCCCCTCTAGTCCGGACAGTGCTGTATGAAGCGCACAAGAGATGGGGGGGGAATATCGTTGATTTCCATGGTTTTGAGTTGCCAATTTGGTATTCTTCAATGATGGAAGAACACCTGAATACTAGAGTGAATGCGGGTCTCTTTGATGTGTCGCACATGGGCTTCTTCCGCTTTTCCGGCAACGGAGTTAGAGAGTGGTTGCAGACTCTTACCACTCAGCGCGTAGAGCATCTTGAGGCGGGCCGTTGTGCCTATACTCATTTTCTTGATAGTAATGGCTTCATAATAGACGATATGATTTTCGCTGTGGCTGATAGTCAAACTGTAATAGATACAGAATTAGGTAATTGGGAGAGTCCCTCAGAATTAGCGATACTAGGTGTGCCAAATGCTAGCATGGTTCCGGTGATGGCTGATTGGTTCAATTCACACCTTCCAGATGATGGCTCAATAATCCTTGAAGACCTATCTCAAGACACCTCCATATTAGCTCTCCAAGGGCCTAAGTCTCCCTTGATTTTGGAGGAAGTTCTTGGTTCTGATAATGTTGTCAAGCATTTCCGTGGTCAAGCGATTACAAGAAACGAACATGGCATATCAGGATGGATTCAGGGAACTGGATATACTGGTGAGAGAGGTGTTGAAATATTTGTCCCTAATAGCCAGGTGGAAACACTCTGGGAGGCTCTACTCTTAGGTGGGGAAAAGTATGGCATTTGCCCAGTAGGTCTAGGTGCACGTGACACTCTTCGGATGGAGAAAGGTTTTCTTTTGTCTGGTCAAGATTTCCTTTGGCCTAATCTTGCTTCTGAAGATTCAGCAGTTGAACCAACCCAACTAGCGCGTGATTCTTGGGAAACCAACGTCCCATTCGGTTTGCATATGGATCATGATTTCATGGGCAAACAAAGGGTCTTAGATAGTTCTCAGAACGGTGTTGAGCGTTGGTGGGGTATCAAGTACATTGGCAAAGGCCCCTTCCCTCGAACTGGTTCACTTGTTCTAAATATGGATGGAGAGCAGATTGGTGTAATTACTTCTGGCGGCCCATCTCCTTCTCTAGGGAAAGTGGGGATAGGATTAGGTTACATCGCTGATGTTTCTGAGGGGGATGATGTATTAATTGCTCCAAATCCAAGAAAACAGGTATCCGCAGTAGTCGTGCGTCCTCCCTTTGTATGATAGTCAGCATATCGCGAACTTGAAGAAAGGCCGCCCCAAGGGGCGGCTATGTCTGAACGCACGGTGCGGTTGACACTGGTACTTTTTTTGTCAGCATTGCTACTTCTATCTACAATCTCTTTTCAGCCAGAATCACCATTGTCTTCCTCTGTTGAAGAAGGTGGGCAAAATGAAACTAGAGAGGTCATTTTGACCTCTGCTCAACAATCTGCCATACTTCAAGTATCAGGGCGCAGTAGTTCTACAAATTGGGTTATGACTGCAACTCCATCTTCGGGTTCATCAAATGATGTAAATAATATCAACGGAGTTAATATTGAATCCGTGGTTATGGATCACACAAATACCAGTTTAATTGTTGGTGGGACTCTCCGTGGTTCAGTTTCATTCGGTACAATAAATCCTGCCTACCAATCAGGGCCAAGGGCATTCATTGCTTCATTGACAAAGACAGGTACTTGGAATTGGGTTACCATGACCGGCCTACCTCAGGGCCATTCAGGGGGTTCACAGTTCGGCTCTGTTGCAGTAGCCTCAAATGGTACCATTTGGGTTACTGGGGTATTTTGGGATATGATTGAGTGGGGTACTGATTTTGATTTCTCAGATGGAGGTAGTATCGACGGCTTTGTTGCCACCATGTCATCTTCAGGAACTTGGTATTGGGGCAATACGATTCATGGAGTATCAAATTATGATACTGGAAATGGAGTGATACTAGATTCTAATGACAATGCGTATGTCGCTGGCTCTTTCTCTGATCACGTTTACTTTGACAACTCAAGTTATAATGTTCAAAATGGGCAAGATGGCTTTGTTACTAAAGTCAATAAGAACAACGGGTCATTTGAATGGGTAAAGATTGTAGGTGGTTCTCAAGATGACAATATCACTGCAATCAACATTAACTCAAATGATCAATTATTTGTTACAGGTTATTACTCTGGAAACATTAATTTTGGGACGACTACATTGGCTAATTGTGGTAATTATTGTACTTTTGTTGCAGAAATAGATACTCTAGGGGATTGGCAGTGGGCTAATGAAGCAAAAGCAATAATTGGCGGAATAATCCCTTATGATATCGAAATTGATTCAAGTGGAATTTACATCGGCGGAGATGTCGTTGGTAAGATTGATTTGGATGGATTAATTTGGTGGTCTAACGCAACTGTACAGAATGTCTTTGTTGCGAAACTCAGCTTATCAGGAACATGGATGTGGGCAACCAATAGCAGCGGACATACTCAACATCTGAATGATCTATCAATCAATCCTTTGGGAGGGGTTGCAGCAGTTGGTTGGTTTGATATGGATAATCCTTCTTTTACCAATGCTTCATTTGGAAATTTCAATGTCACTCAGCCACCCTTTGCGACTTTCTTTGCAGGAGTATCTCCGACCGGCCAATGGTTGTGGGCTGAGGCTGGAGGTGGCATTTTATTTGATTCAGCAAATGGGGCACTGTTTACAGGGGTGGGGGAACTTGTTACTGTTGGGAACTACTGCGTAAATCTTGATATTGGCGGCTGTACTGCACATATAGGTATTACAAATCACTCATCTTATTCTATCTATACAGGTAGTGGTTTTGTCTGGTCATTAAGAGTTGATTCAGATATGGATTCAGTCTTGGATGCTAATGACAATTGCCCCTTAGATTACAATCCGAATCAAGATGATTTTGATCAAGACTCATTTGGTAATTCATGTGATTCAGATATGGATGGAGATGGTCGAGATGATGCTCAGGACGATTGTACAAATGGTCCTGCATTTAATTGGGATTCCTTAGATTGGGTAATTGATTCTGATGCCGATGGGTGCCGTGATTCAGATGAAGATGACGATGATGATAACGATGGTGTTCTTGATGCAAACGACTCCTGCTCTACATTATTGACTCATAAGAATTGGACTGCTAATGACGCTAACGATTACGATAGAGATGGCTGTCATGACCTTGTCGAGGATGATGATGATGATGGAGACGGAGTGGATGATTCCGTAGATGATTGTGCCTTTGCTCCCCATGATAGGTATTGGGTGTCTTCTCCTTCAACTGATTATGATGGGGATGGTTGTAGAGATGAAGGCGAAGAAGAAACAGATCGAGACAATGATGGAATCTTAGACTTGGATGATTCTTGTCCGGTAGGTCAACTAAATTGGACTAGCGGAGTAACAACTGACCATGATGGAGATGGTTGTTATGATGCTGATGAAGATCAAGATGATGATGGTGATGGGATTATCGATTTCCTCGACGGCTGTACCTCCATGGCTGCTAATTGGGACTCTACTGGCGAGCAAGATTTGGACAACGATGGTTGCCGTGATGTCGATGAAGACAATGATGACGATGGCGATGGTATCAATGATGATGTTGACATGTGCCCGCGTGGTACAGTTGGTTGGAACTCTGGTAATATTACAGATAACGATGCAGATGGTTGCCGAGATGCAGGCGAAGATTTAGATGATGATGGTGATTTAATCCCAGACCTAGAAGATGGGTGCTCCAAAGGAATAACTGGCTGGCTCTCGACTTCTGATGTTGATGCTGATCGTGATGGTTGCCGTGATGCAGATGAAGATTGGGACGATGATGGAGATGGTCTTTGGGAATTTGATTTACAGGGTAATGTCATTGATCAATGTCCTGGTACTCCCCTATCACAGATTCAATTCATAGACAATTTTGGTTGCAGTCCAGCTCAAGCAGATGATGACGGTGATGGCATACAAAACTTGTATGATGAATGCCCAAGTGAAGTTCCACCTGTGGGAATGGACCGTGATGAAAATGGTTGTACAGATGATTTTGATCAAGATGGAGTGAAGGACGATGTCGATGCTTTTCCAAACGACTCTTCACAGACTAATGATAGTGATGGAGATGGTTATGGGGATAATCTAGGTGGCACTAATCCTGATGCCTGTCCCAATACACCTCCACAATGGATTGCAAATATTTCCACTTATGGTTGTGCATGGGAAGAATCTGATGATGATGATGATGCTTTACTAAATGGCTACGATGCTTGTCCCGATACGCCCTCTGAAGAGATTGGTGATATCGACAGTTCTGGTTGCGGCATTTCTGAACGGGATAGTGATAATGATGGTACAGTCGATGCTGATGACCAATGTCCTGAAACAAAAGAGGGCGCGAATATGGTTGAATCAGGATGTTCTGAGGCCCAACTATCCTATTCTTCAGGCCAAGATAAATCCGGTGTTAATATGCTAGTTTTGGGATTAATTGCCCTTGTAGTAATTATAGTGGCGGGTGGTGGTTCTGCATTTTTCCTTCTCAATCGTTCTGAAACTGATGGTGAAGTTTTTGAGAACGAACAAGTTGAGGTTGAAACTTCCTTTGAATCTCAGAACGAACCTACTAGTGAGGTGTCAGATAATAGTGCTGATTCAGCATCTGATGATTCAGGAATCACAGTGGATGAAGATGGTACTGAATGGTGGCAGGATGAGGCTGGAGTTTGGTGGTACCGCTCTGTTAGCATGGACGATTGGGCGGCATTTGAGCGGTGAAAACAACTTAATCCATCAAACGTGGTCCTATGGACCATTAATGGTAGGATTCAAGAGGGAGGCTTTAGCGTCCTAACTACATGAATAGGTTTGAGAATGGCTCAAGTCCGCTATCTGGCGGAATGGTTTTGATGATTATTACCCTAATGTTGTGTTCCGTGCTTAGCGCTGGAATCAGCGTTTTTGCAACTTCAGCAGCAGGTGATCTTGACAACGATACGCCAAGTTTTGCAGGCGCAAAGGCCGCCGGCGACTGGGCAAAGATTGGTGGGACTGACTCATCTACTACGAATGGCGGTTCTGCTGTAACTTCGACGTCTCACACCGATTCTAGTGGCAATACTTTTCTTACAGGATTTTTGATAGGAGACGTAAAATTTGGTACTTTAACAAAAAGTTCGTCACAGGATGCTTTTATTGCAAAGATTGACACAAATGGCAATTGGCAAATATTAGAGGCAGCTGATCAATTTGGCGGCGGCGGATATTCTTGGGGCAATGATATTACAACAGACTCATCTGGTAATATCTTCATTACTGGGTTTTTCGGGGGGAATGTCTCTTTTGGTAATTCCCAACTTACGAGTACAACCGATTCTAATGGGGACGATACTACAGACATCTTCGTTGCAAAAATGAGTAGTTCTGGCAACTGGCTCTGGGCAGAGTCAGCTGGTGGCTCATATGATGGTGATTCAGGAGATGGCATTGTATCCGATGGAAATGACGGCGCATACGTAGTAGGTGCCTTCAACATTAGTGGCTCATGGGGAGTCAATAGTTACGGCACGAATGGCTACGGGGATGCTTTTGTCGCTCACATTAGTTCTAGTGGCACATGGGATTGGGTCCTAACTGGAGGCGGCCCAGGTGGCGATTCAGCAGACAGCGTGGCCGTAGATAGTGCCGGAGATCTAAGGGTTGTAGGTACATTCGAAGGAGGCGGCACTCAAGGTGTACAGTTTGGTTCATCATCTTTCAATGCAGTCGGCTCTCCTGATATTTTTGTATCTAAGATATCCAGTTCGGGTTCATGGGTTTGGGCCAAATCAGCAGGTGCACCAAGCGGCATGACTTTACCATGGGGCGGGATTAGTACAGCAGGGACAGATTCCTATGTAGGTGGCCTATTTTCTGGTACTGCAAACTTTGGTTCACACTCTGTTTCTTCTTCTGCTCAGTCGAACAATTTGTTCATTGCTAAGATAGACGGTTCAGGTACGTGGCAGTGGGCTAAAGCATCTTCCGGTGTGGGATTGCATTACATTAGTTCAATTGACGCGAATTCTAATGGCATTGCTGTTGCAGGTGGATACAACAGTGCCACCTCTTCTAGTTCATCCTCAACTATTACATTAGGTTCAGATACATTGACTGGCACCTACACTGAAATATTCGCTGGAGTTATTGATTCCTCAGGCAGTTGGCTCTGGGCTAAAGGCGGTGGTAGTGCTGGTGATGATGGTTACTACAATTATGGGTCTCCTGGAGTAGGCTGGACCTCTTCTGGTGATGTAGTGGCTACAGGTCATATTTGCCAAGGACTTAGTACTTGTACAGCAACATTTGGTTCTAGTCAAGTTTCAGTTACTCCGGGAGCATGGAGTACTCAAGAAGGTTTGCCTCCAGCAGTTGTTGTTTGGAAGCAAGCCTCTGATGCTGATGGTGATGGGATTGGGGATTCATCTGATAATTGTCCATTAATATCCAATGCTAATCAAGATGATATTGATTCAGATTCAATTGGTGATGTATGTGATCCTGACATTGATGAAGATGGAATCCTTAACGATGATGATAGTTGTGATGGGCCTGCAGTAAACTGGGACTCATCTGTTTGGGCAAATGACATCGACATGGATGGTTGCCGAGATATCGATGAAGATGACGATGATGATGCAGATGGCATACTAGATGTGAGTGATCCTTGTACAGGCATATCCTTCAAATTGAATTGGACTTCTAATGTTGTAAATGACAACGATGTTGATGGTTGCCACGATACTGAGGAAGATGATGATGATGACAACGACGGTATCGATGATACTGCTGGTGATGATTGCCCACGCGACTTTGCTAACTGGGGATTGCCAGATGGAAGTGGAGGATACACTCACAACACTTCAGCTGACCACGATTCTGATGGTTGTAATGATGAAGTTGAGGATGAAGATGATGATAATGATGGAGTGCATGATTTCGATTCCCAAGGCGCTATTCTAGACCGTTGTCCAAAGGGTGTCCTAGATTGGATTAGTGA
>DASCSU010000011.1:0-22418 GCA_034399495.1 Candidatus Thalassarchaeaceae archaeon | reverse complement strand
CTTTTGAACTTCCCAGCCTCCGCAATGTGGGCATAATTGCGCGCAATCTTGAATCATCAAGGAACTCATTAGTTACTGGATTTAGTGGTGAATTTACATCAACACGGACAAGCACAGTCTTGCCGACAAGGTCTGCATCGTCCAAGGTCTGGAACGACGTCATTGGCACTCCGACTCGACACCCGCCTTTTATCCAAACGGTTCCAAAACATTGTGATATTGGTGGATAAAGGCATTGATTGCCCTTTTTGCGATTTCTACATAAGGGGACAGCGAACCTCGCGTAAACTGGGGTTGGGATGCCACAGAATCGAAAGAGTGGAGCGAAGGCTCCCAAAAAATCTCGCGACGCGCGCGCAGTGTCACGAACGACTAACAAACAAGGTGGTGGCACCAAGACATCATCATTTGGTGTTTCGAAGAGAGAAAGCCACGATGCTTCAGAGTTTTATGGCTCAGCTATGTACAATGGCCTACCAAAAGAGTCTGATACAGGAGAAGTTAATCAATTTCCAGATGATTTAGAGAATCGAGTATTTTGTTCTGATTCGCGAAATATGAAGGATATCCCAGATAATTCAGTACATTTGATGGTAACATCACCGCCATACAATGCCTCCAAGACTTACGATGCTGATCTTGCCCTCTCCGAATATCTAGATTTGTTGAGAGGAGTCTTTGATGAGTGTTATCGAGTACTTGTTCCAGGGGGAAGGGCATGTATCAATGTAGCCAACCTTGGACGAAAGCCGTACATTCCACTAGCCTCCTTCATCAATCAAATTATGATTGAAATTGGTTTCTTGCCACGTGGTGAAATTATTTGGAATAAATCCGCTAGTGCTGGTGTTTCATGTGCTTGGGGCTCGTGGAAATCTGCTTCCAATCCAACACTCAGAGATGTTCATGAATATATTCTTGTTTTCTCTAAAGGCAAGTTCAAATTGCATCGTTCAAGAGCAGAAAAAGAAGAAGGAAGAGAGGATACAGTTGGGAAAGAGGATTTCATTGAGTGGACGAAATCAATCTGGACATTCCCTACAGTGAGTGCCAAGAGAGTAGGCCATCCAGCTCCATTTCCTGTAGAACTCCCTCGACGCTGTATGGAAATGTACACCTTTGCAGGAGATATTGTTCTTGATCCATTTGGAGGTTCAGGGACAACAGGAATTGCTGCTAAACAAAATGGTCGTAGATATCTATTGTTTGACATCAGTGAAGAGTATTGCGAATTAGCAGAAAAGAGAATATCCGAGGCCTAATTTCATTTAAGCCACTGGAGAGATTTGAACTCTCGACCGCCTGATTACGAATCAGGTGCTCTACCAGCTAAGCCACAGTGGCAACATGGGTTTCCAATTGTCATTTCAGCATAAGCAAACCGGTCAAGACATTGATGAGTATTGAGTGCACCCGACCCTATATGAGCGGGTTGAGGGGTAACCCTATTTTCCGCAGAATGTTTGGTGACGCTTTCCCATCGAATACTAATTTAGCATTTGATTTGTGTAAGCGCGGTGAGGTTTCTTCTTCATCAAATGTGTTGCACATTGGTTGTGGTGTGGGCAGTGTATCTTCATTGATTAATTCGAAATTTAGTTGTAGTGTTTCAGGAGTCGATGTATCCTCTCCTCTCATAGAAATCGCTAATTCAGAATACGCTAGAGGTTCTCTGAAATTTGAGTGTAATTCCTTACACAAAACTTCCTTTCCTGAGTCGGCAGCTACGCATGTATTTACCGAAGCAATTTTGTCTATTAATCGTAGACCAGTGCAATTATTTGATGAGATTCATCGTTGCCTTATAGGTGGTGGATTTCTATTGAATTCAGAGATAGTTATCACAGATTCTTCGAAACTTGATGCAAGGGTAAACAAGTTTCTCAACATAGCACTTGGGGACGACTCAACTTATTCATTAGATGATTGGAAAACTCTTCTGAAAACTAATGGATTTGATGTTATACAAGCCCAAATTGAGCCATCAATTATGCGCTCTAATGCTAAGAAATTACGTAGGGCATTGTTCGGACTTAATTTGTTGAGGAGGACGAAGCAGGTCTCATTTTCTGAACTGGGGTTAGGGGCTTTGGAACATGATTTTGATGCTATTGTCAAGTCGACTTTAACTGCAATTGATGATGGAATAATCACCTATGCCTCTTTCATATCCAAAAGAAAAATACATTAATTTGACTACGTCAAAAGGTATTCAACTAAGGGTGACAATAAAATGGGAAGCCTTTTCTGACCCGTTGATGAGGACCAGTCTAAGCCTGTTCATTTCCGCAGTGATGCTAACATCACTATTATTCGGAATGAGTCAAAGTTATGCTGAGAGTAGCCTCGAAAATGAACCAAAATTCAGTGGAAAAATTTCTGCAGCTGATGCTTGGGTCACTTCTGCTGGTGGTTCTGGTTCAGACATGGCCTGGGACATGGTTCTTGATTCACAGGGTAATTCATACGTCACAGGCTCTTTTTCAGGCTCTGCAACATTTGGCTCAACAACACTCAATTCAATTGGGGGCATAGATGGTTTCGTAGCAAAAATGGATAACTTAGGAAATTGGGTATGGGCTTCTCAAATAGCAGGAAGCCACGAAGATTGGGGTGCAGGGATTGATATCGATTCGAACGGTAACGTGTATGTTACTGGACCTTTCATTAACAATCAAGATTCAACATCACCTTCAGTTCAGTTAGGTTCCCATTATCTTAATGCCCATTCTCAATCAACTTACGATATGTTTGTTGGTAAACTTGACAGTAGTGGTAATTGGGCGTGGGCCGAGACCTCAAATAAAATAGAAGAATTAGATTTAAACACCTACCAGTATGTTGAACAGTTTGGACAGGTATTGACTACAGACATCAAGGTGTTCAATAATTCAATTACAATTTCAGGTTCCTATAATGGCAAGATTTTCGCTTATACCGATTCTCAAGGTGATTGGTATTACGAGAGTTCAAAAGATAGTTCAGGCTTCACAACTACTGATGCCTATGTTGGGTTCCTTGATTTAGATGGGACATGGGGCTCCCAACATGGTTGGGGTGGCTCATCTCAATCCGATGCGGCTACTGCTGTAGCATCTAGCCCGACTGGAGATTATTGGTACATTGCCGGCTCATTTGCAAATACCGTTGAATTCATTGGAGGAACTACAATTACATCTAGTGGAGGTTCCCCAAGATATTTGGATAATGCAAATTACAGATGGTGGCGAAGTAGAATGGGTAATTTCTGCTGGTGGAACTGGTACAGACACACTCCGTGATATGGTTGTGGATTCTTCGGATGCACTCTATGCTGTGGGTGAGTTTGAGGGCTCACTGGCTGCCTTTGGCTCTCATCGCCTAACTTCTAATTCAGGTGGCTCAGATGTTTTTGCGGCTAAAGTGGCCAGTGACAATACTTGGGTTTGGGCTAAACAAGGTGGTGGGGCAAGTGATGACAATGGCTTCTCAATCGCTCTTTCACCTGATGAATCTGCAGTCTATACTGTAGGCCAAATAGCAGGTTCATCAACATTTGAAAATACAGGAGCAAGCCAATTAATTTCTACGAGCGGCCCATCAGATGCCTTTGTTGCAGTATCTTCTGCATCCACTGGCAACTGGGATGATGTATTTGTTGCAGGTGGCCCTTCTGCTGGTGACCGTGCTTGGGGTATTGATATTGATTCTCAAAACATTACACACACTACTGGTAGATTCAAGGGAACTAGTAATGGATTAGCAGAATTTGGTTCTGATGATATTTCCAGTTCAGGAGATTTTGACATCTTTGTTTGGAAGGGACTCATAGAAGATGACGATGATGACAGAGTCCCCAATGAAGAAGATGACTGCCCTCAAGTATGGGGCAACGCCACAGTATCTCCACACATCGGTTGTCCTGATGCTGATGGTGATGGCTATGCTGATGTTGATGACACTCATCCAAATGAGCCGACACAATGGCGTGATCAAGATGGTGATGGATACGGAGATAACCCAACTGGCAACCTAGCAGATGATTGTCCTACAATCAATGGCACTTCAACAATTGATTTGATTGGTTGTACAGATACTGATGGTGATGGATGGTCTGACCAAAGAGATGCTTTCCCAATAGAACCCACTCAATGGAATGATAGCGATGGTGATGGTTACGGCGACAATTGGAATGATGATGATTTGACTTCTAATTTCGGCACTTTAGGACTTGGCCAGTACGTCTTTGGTGCAGTAGATATGGACTATTGCCCTACTTTGCCCGGAGTTGATACGTTTGACAATCCAGGTTGCCCTGATACAGATGGCGATGGATGGTCTGATGTTACGGATGATTTCATCAATAATCCAACTCAATGGCAAGATAGTGATGGTGATGGGTGGGGAGATAACTCCTCATCGGGTGCTACTCAAGGTGATGATCTCCCATTTGATGAAACACAATACCAAGATAGGGATGGAGATGGATGGGGTGACTTTGATGAAGGAAATAACCCTGATGAATTCCCAGACGATGGAACTCAACAAACTGATTTGGATGGAGACGGATACGGGGATAATCTCAGCGGCAATGATGGAGACGCCTGCCCAGAAACTTGGGGCAATTCCTGGCGCGATGTACTTGGATGTCCCGATGTAGATGGAGATGGCACTTCAGATGACGGCGATATGTTCCCATCCGATTGGTCTCAATGGCATGATAGTGATGGTGATGGTTTAGGTGATAACTGGGCTAACCCTCATTGGAACGACTCCAGAGAAGCACATTGGCCAGGCGAGTTTATTCCTGGTGCAACCAATTCAGATAGAAATCCATTAGACCGCGATGGTGATGGTTGGGAAGATGAGAATGCAACTGGTGGATTGGAGCCATGGGATGATTGTCTAGATGAGCCAGGTGATTCATGGCAGGATAGATTTGGCTGTCCTGATAGTGATGGTGATGGCTGGTCAGATGACTATGATGCATTCCCTACAGAGCCAACTCAATGGAGAGATAGTGACATGGATGAATTCGGTGATGAGCCGAGTGGTCAAAATGGCGATAATTGCCCTACAATCAGAGGCAGTTCAGAACATGACCGATTAGGTTGCCCAGATACAGATAATGATGGCTGGTCAGACCCTATGGACGAATTATCTGCAAGTCCGTGGAATGTGTCTCAAGGTGCAGATTTATTCCCTGCAGATCCCTTGCGCTGGAATCAATCACATGTAATCTCGGATTCATCTTCTGGTTACTCTGTTGATGGAGGACTTGCTGCAGGGCTAGGTCTTGGTGCATTAATTGCAATGATGTTCGTAATGGTATTCGCTGTAATTATCATAAAATTACGTAGTAATGATGATTATGAGGATTATGAGGATGAATACGAGGATGATGATGAAGAAGTTAGCCGCGCTGGGGAAATAGCTCGCTCATGGCAACAGGATTCTACGCAGGAAACTATCGCTGCTCCAATTTCTGAAGCCTCATATAGCCAGCAAATTTCTCAAGAATATGTGGCGCCACCCCCGCCAAATACAGAAAACACACTATCAGCAGCAACTCAAGCTGTTGATTTGTTAACAATCCCAGATGCACCAACTCCTCCAAATGAGCCAATGCAGACATCATCAGATCCGTTGATGAATGACATGGACACCAATCTTGCAATGACGTTATTGGGCGGCTCAGAAGATGTTGAAGAAAGCGAAGTTGAAGATTCTGAGGAAGAAACTGCTGAGGCAACTGAGGACGATTCAAGTGAAGATACAACAGAACCTGCCGAAGAAAAACAAGAATGGTCAGATGATGAAGATCCTTGGGCTTAGGATTCATCGAACATTGTCAAATCAATTTTCGCCCCGATTTTTTCGTGTACTAATTGTCTAATATTAGCCAACCCTTCTTCATTTGTGGCTTCTGCGCGCATAACTAGTATGGGTTCAGTGTTTGATGGTCTGCAAAGGAACCAGCCATCCCAATTGTCACCTGAAAGGCTAATTCTAACACCATCAACTGTTGACATCTCATAATCAGAAAAGACCTGTTCAACAAAAGACATGGTATCCTCACGCTCACCAGTTAGGGGAACTTTTGCTTCACCAGTACTTGGGTATGTTGGGATAATAGAGAGTCTTTCAGAAAAACTAGGGCCTCCATTTGATGGCGATGGATCTCGACCCACCAATTCTAGCATTCTAGCAGTACAATAGAGTGTATCATCAAATCCGGGCCACTTGTCATTGAAGAAGAAATGACCACTCATTTCTCCTGCAAGAGGTGTCTCAGGTGAATTTTTTAGTGCTAATTTTTGGAATGAGTGTCCAGTCCTCATCATGTTTGGAATACCGCCAGCAGAGCGAATAGTTTGCTCTAGAGCGATAGAACATTTTACGTCGTAAAATACAGTACGTGCCTCCTTAGATGCTGTTTCAGGCACTCTTGAAAGGATATCAGATGCAAAAAGTGCCAATAGTTTGTCAGGATGAATGAATGTTCCATTTTCATCAACCATCCCCATCCTGTCTCCGTCTCCATCAACCCCAATTCCAAATTCTGCTCCAACTTCTCTAACAATTTGACCGAGCAATTCCATGTTTGCTGGACGAGTAGGGTCAGGGGGGTGGACGGGGAATGTGTTATCCCATTCACATAGAATACAGGTAGAGTCTGCTCCGAGTACCTTGAGAATTGTTTTCATGAAGGGGCCAGGTACAGCATTACCTGAATCAACTACCACTTTAACAGGTCGAGATGGTTTACCTGTAGATGCAACGATTGCATCAATATAATCCTCTTGAAAGTTCTCGACATGTATGTGTTCACCCTCACCTGTTTTGAATAGGCCAGATTCAAAGACTGCCAACAAATCTTGTAACTCTTGACCTGCCATTGCTGCTGAACCACGGCACATTTTGAAGCCATTGTATTCTGGTGGGTTGTGACTAGCAGTGATGACTACTCCTCCGTCAACAGGCAATGCAACAGTGGCGTGATAGAGTGCTCCGGTGGGCATGATTCCTAGATCATGAACTGTAACTCCTGAAGACATTAAGCCATTGACAAAAGCGGCATGAAGAGCAGGCCCAGATTCTCTGATATCGCGAGCAACAGCGAGTGCATTACAATCAAGGAATGTTGCTAGTGCTTGACCTAGACGATAGGCAAAATCAGGTGTAAGAGGGTCGCCAGCAATTCCTCGAATATCATACGCCTTGAAGGCTGCAGCAACCTTCTTTCGGTCTAGGCCGAGCGGCCATTCAACACTCTCCATGTATTCTTCCGAGTCCCCTTTTGCTAAAAGTGACTCCGTTGCAGGGGCTAGCAGCAATTGCCATCAATAGCCTGCACAACAATTTCCACTTTAGCTCCGCGTGGTAATGCTCCGGCCTCAAATGCTGCTCTTGCAGGTGGGATTTCCACGCCTTCTAGCCAAGCGGAATAAATCTCATTCATCTGTGCAAAATCATTGATGTCATCTAGTAGAACTTGAGCAAAGCAAATCTCATTCTTAGATACTCCAGCAGCAGATAGCAAGGCATCAATTTTCTCAAGGCTGGCAGCAGTTTGTGATGCGGTGTCGTTTCCCGCTTCTGGTGCAATTTGTCCTGCTAACCAAATAACTCCCCTCGCCTTTACTCCTGGTGAATATGGTCCGTATGTCTTACCACCTTCAACCTCAATTCGTTCCTTAGCCATGATGCTGGGAGGTGACGACTAGCCATTAACCGTTCTTTTATGACCCTTACAACAAATCCGCATTCATGGGGGGCGGTCCAACCTGCTGGGTGCTTGATCACCCTGCTCACTTGCAACTCTTTCAATCATTCATTCAGGAGGGTAGTCCAGTTGATATAATCGTGGCAACTAAAAGAAGTGAAATCGATATGATGATTTCTCATCCAAATAATCCTCTCCCCCAACGTCACCTCGTTAGAGTCAATCGACCAGTTGGTCGTAAAATATTTCCAATACAGCGTGAAATACGGGCTTTCAAGCGACTTAGAACAGTCAAAGCAATTCTCAAACGGCGACACCTCACGGGAAAACCAATAGAGAAAATAGTATGCAAAGGCGCTTCATTGGAACTTTTAGCAGCCAAGAAAGCAAAAATTGAGAGGCGTATTTATCTCACAGATACTGAAGTCAATCATCTTGCTCACAGGCACGCACTTTCTTCTGCAACAGATGTAATTTTGTCAGCAAATTGGAGAGAGCACCTAGATGGTGGTTTTCTTGCTGCATGTAAGCAACAAGGAATCATTGTTCATCAGTTAGAAGGTGAGTTACCTCATGTATATTTGACACAGCCATCAACTTCGAGAAAGGCAAAAGAGGATGGCGTCCCAACTATTTTTCATCGTGCCTTATTGGGCGGGGGGATTCATGATAAGGATGAGTTGGTGTCAGCATCCCCATTGATTTCTGATTTAGGGATGGAGGTTGTGACAATGACAGAAGACCAACCCGTCAATGATCCATGGGGCCTTCCAAGGTATATTTCAGAATTTGATGGCGTACTTTCTGAATCCGTAACCTTAGCTCATGAGGCTGTTTGTCAAGGCATACCCACCCTTCTAGTTTCTAAGGCTCAAAGAGGGTTTCTTGATACACATTTAGGTAGCGGCCTTCTTTTCAGGATTGATTCTACTATCAAGGGCCCTGCGTTGAATCATGAGGTTGCAGCATGGCGTGAAGCAGTGCAAATGCGCAGACGTGGTAGCGATGCAGCAGTAGGTTGGAGTAATTGTGACGCCGAGTTGAGGCGAATAATATCTTGAATTGTCAGTACTTAATTTAATGGAAAATAATATTTTCTGCAAGATAAGAAGAAGAACCTAATGCCAAATGTGTAATTATGGGACTAATACAGAAGTGGTTTGGATTCAACGGTTGGAAAGCACTATCCACAAGCGGGCGAGTAGGAGCAACAATTCTCTATCGTGTTTTGTTTGTAGCAGGTTTAGCCGCAGCCATAATTGCTTACTCTTACATTTCAGGAAGTGAAGAGCCATCAATAATTTGGATTGCAGTTGTTGGATTTATTTGGTTCCTAATCTTTCAATTTTTCATTAATCTAATATTTGTCAATAGTTCTTAGTTAATTTTCACTAGATAAGCACAAATATAATTTGGTTTTCCCAAAAATGAAGAACTATGCGAATGTTATTACCAACACTACTAATTCTTCTATTAGTGCCACTAACATCTGCGCAAAACTTAGGCGAAACGTTGCAAGAATGCCCTGGTACTTTGGTAGGTGACAATGAGCCAAGTCAAATTCATCTACAAATGACTGATGACCCTTCAGAAGTTGTGGTGATGTGGGCCACAACAGGTAGAGGTAATGCTGTTGTTGAATGGGATGGACAAAGTTCTGATGGGTATTCGTATTGTTATAATCATGATATGGCGTTCCACATGGCAAGCATGACAGGTTTAACTCCTGGAGAAGAGGTGACATATCGTGTGGGTGACGGAAATACTTGGTCGCAGGATTACAAATTTACACCCATTAATTTGGAAGCAAACCAATTTGAATGGATTGCTATTGCTGATCATGGCGATTCATCAGCGGCAATTGACGTTACTGAAGGAATAATTGCAGATAGCGCGGCACAAATGGTTACTATTTCAGGAGATATTTCTTATGCTGATGGAGAGCAATCCGTTTGGGATTCATGGTTTGAAAATCAAGAGTTAAGCATGACTAAAATTCCTTGGATTACTGCAGTGGGCAATCATGAATATGAACCGGGCTATGAATTTACACCGTATGAACACCGTTTCGATTCAGATGGTCAAATTGAATCAGAAATATTTTGGTTTAGCCGTAATGTTCCAGGTGTTCATATGGTATTCATGTCAACTGAACATGATTATACACCAGGTAGCGCTCAATATTCTTGGCTTGAGCAGGACCTTACTTCAGTAAATCGTGATGTGACACCATTTGTGATTGTATATGGGCATAAACCGATGTATTCCAGTAATAGTTACCATGGTTCAGAGGTTGAGTTAAGGGTGGCTCTTGAGACATTATATGTTAATCAAGGAGTGGATTTAGTGATTGCAGGACATGATCATTTCTATGAAAGGACTTGGCCAGTGTTGGACGAATTGGTGCAAAATAATGGCATTAATGACCGCTTTTCTAGGGGTCATGCACCAATTCATTTAGTAATAGGAATTGCTGGACGTTCATCATATGAAGAATTGGATGAACCACAACCAGAATGGAGTGCTTTTCGCGAGAATAGTACCTATGGGTGGACGAGATTAGTATACAACGGAGAATCTAGAGAGTTAACTTTCACCCACCACAGAATTGATGGTACAATTGGAGATCAATTCACTATACAAGAAGGTGTTTTGAATGAAAATGAATCCGAAGGCTTCCAATTTATTCCTGGATTTGGGACTTTATTGCCAGTGGTTGCATTATTATTTGCAGCATATTTCCACTTCGAAGAAGAACAGTGTTCCCATATAGGAAAGATGTAGTAAATAATTGAAAGTCAGAGATTTTTATTGGTAGTGTGATAATAATATGAGAAAAATAAATTTGAAAGACAAATTATCAATGTTTTCAGAACATTGGTCACCAAAAATAGTCGCAGAAATGAATGATTATCATATTAAATTAGTCAAAATCAAGGGTGATTTTGTTTGGCATAATCATGATGATACCGATGAGACATTCATCGTAATTGAAGGTAAGATGAAAATTGAGTTTGAGGATAAGACCGTTGAATTGAATGAAGGTGAAATGTATGTGGTACCCAAGGGAGTTAACCACAAACCATTTGCTGAAGAAGAATGCAAAATTTTGATAATTGAGCCAAGCGGAGTTGTAAATACAGGTGGCACAGAAAGTGAATTAACAGCCTCTAATGATGCTTGGATATAAGCAAATATCAGGAGTCACTTCTAATTTTATATTAGGAAAAAACCAATTATGAGTGGCCAGTAATTTGTGCCATGGCTCATGTGTGGGTAGTCGATTCCAATTGCTTCATCCACATTGGTTCAATGGCTTCAGATGGCTTCATCAATGATTTAGCAACCATTTTGAAAGAGGGTTCAAATGGCCTATATGTAACTCCTGGTGTTCATGATGAAGTCCGTAATGTTCGTTTTCAAAGATGGTATGACAAACCAAATTTACTTGACAAAATGCGTGATTTGTTAATCACAGTTACAGTTGAGGATGAAGAGGTAAGAGAACTTGCCAGTAAAATAGGAGAGAAAGCATCACCACAAGACGTAGATCTCTCACTAATGATTCTAGCATCAAAAATGTGCATGGAAGGAAGAAAAGTCACACTCGTATCTGATGATTATAAGATGACAACTACGGGTGATAAGTTCAATTCTAACTTTGATACATGTCCCCCATCTACCTTTCTTCAAAGACTTGCAGATTTAGGTTCACGAGGCCAACGCACTAGATTGAGGAGTCTATCTAGGCGTGTACGAGCTGCTGAAATGCGTTATGCTATCAGCAGGGCGGGGCAATATGATATCCAAGCTAAATTGACTTGGATGGTTGATTCTCTCCTAACTTCACAAACCCCCTCTACCCCTTCTATTGCGGGCGAAAATATTTCTAATGAGCGAAAAATGATTGGTGCTCTAATGCGCTCAATTAATGGAGAAGTAGTGAAGAAATCGATGTTAAAGAAATTAGGAAAATTGCCACAGGTTTGCGCTCCAGTTGTAACATTAGATGAACACCTAACCTCTCTTTCTTCTGATGGCAGTTCAGATAATATTCAGCAAGAATATGATGAAGCAGCAAATATTCTTAGTGAGGTTCTAGAAAAAACAGGATTTGGATTAGCCCCTCTCGATGAAGAGGTGGCTGAGATAGCTCATCGTGCAATGGCAGGTCACCTCTATCGAATGGAATCAGCACTTGGTGTGATGGCAAAGATGTCAGGAAATATTGGACTAGCCCGTCTCCATCTTTCACGTGCCTTACATTCCGCTACTCTTGTAGATGATGTTGAGTCGGAGATGAGAGCGATGCACCAACTTGGAATGTTGTCATTGGCAACCAATGATTGGCACAGAGCAGCATCTCTGTTTGAAATGTCAGATAGACAATCTCAGGTTATTGATGGAAATCGCCTTCCACATCTTGTATTGGCTGGTATTTCGAGGCATCTAAATGGTGATGAAGAACTCGCATTAGCACACATTAAAGCTGGCATTCCAATCGTTCAGAGCAACAAACTTGAGGCGGCTCATATCTTAACATCTGTTGGAAATGCCTTGCTAACAGTAGATTGTCCAGGTTTAGCACTTGAGGTGCTTGATGAAGCAATGGAATGTGCTGTTGAATCCAAACAGGATGACCGGTTAGAGATGTTGGCAGATCATCTTCTATTAGCAAATACTGCAATCAGCAATCAAGAACAAGAACAATATGATGGATTAAGGGAATTGCTAGATGGATTGAATGAAATTCATGAAGATGTAATTGAAGAATTTGAAGCACTAATTTCTGATATTGATGAGCGTGCTGCTGAACTTTCAAAACCATTAGATGAAACTTGGACTGAATGGCAAGGTGCCTCTCGTTTAATCCCCGATGGGGCACCACTCACTGTGTTACGTATTGATGAAGATGAAGATGGTCGGTTATTGATTATCTCACATCACTCAGAAATTGGTGCTATTGGACTCTGGCTGCCAGAAGGTGGAATTCAAGTAGCCCCTGGAAACTTAATTCAAATTCAAGATAGTAGAGTAAAGGTAGCAACAGCACCAGAATATCTTCGTGATATCCATAATATTCGAGGCTTAGTTGCAGTTGAAAATTCTGAATCTCTCTCTTTTATTGTTAAAACAGATGATATTCTAGATGAAGATTAACATTAATCAGTAGATAATAACAAATCCAAGGTTACTGTGCGACATACATGCACCTTTTGATTGACGAATTAGGTCTTGGTCATCATGAAGGACCATTTGAACTAATCACAAATGGAAGTAAACCTAGTTATCGTAATCTAGATTGGCCAGGAGATGCTGGGGAAATTGTTGTTGCTGAAGCAATTTACATTGGTAAGTGGCATACTGATGTTTACATTGACGGCGTAGCGTATAATTCAGTGTGTTTTAATTTAGCAAATTAAGAATAATTCACAGGCATTGGCCTTACTTGAATTATTGTTTTTGTCTACCTTCAATAGCTGAATTTAGGAGTGCAACTGCTGCTACTACTCGTCTATCTATTGGGTGACCTTGAGGTATCATCACATCGGTCTTTAAGATGATAGGATTGAACCTTTGAGCCATCATAATATCATGCTGGCCTTGGATACTAAAGTGGTATTTCGCCGGGATAAATGGGACAAATCTCCTTAGGATGGCATTACTATCTTCAACAAATTCTGCATATTCATTTCCATTTGCATCAAGAATTTTCCAAGTGTCTTTGAAAATTGATTTGAGTCCTTTTCGTTGTGCAGCCCCCAGATTTTGACCAGTTGCCATATCAACAATATCGTAAGTTGCTCCAAAATCAATAATGCTTCTAGCTTTAATGGAAATCAAAGGTTGGGCGCATGATTCATCGGAATACAGTACAATTTCTTCCTTAAATTTGAATCTCTTTTGTTTTGAATAGGCAACAATTTGATCATTCATATCTTTGAACCAAAAAGCGTTACCAAAAACTCTCCAAAATTTTGTTTGAATGTAGTAACTGTCCATTGTAAATAATGCGCTCATAGTCTCCCGACCATCATCAATGCTATATTCATTACCATGGTAATTATGAGTTTTGTAGTAGTCGAATTATCTCTGAATGGTCTGCACCCATTTTGTCTAATTTTACATCATCAAGTACTATCCATTCAGCATGTGCTGCATCATCACCAGCAATAGGTACCCCATCAGATTCCACTGAGTAGAATATCGTTACAACATGTCCACGCGGGTCGCGCTCAGGTTTACCTCTGACAGAAATGATGTCTCTTACCTTGCCATCCAAATTGCACTCTTCCATTAATTCCCTCAAGACAGCAATCTCTGGGTCTTCTCCTTCATCTACAAAACCACCTGGGAAAGCCCAGGATCCTTTCCAAGGCTCTTGTCCTCTCTGAATAAGGAGAACTTCACGCTCAGCACCCTCACCACGTACTGCTACAGCATCAACGGTTAGTGCAGGGTTACGATAAGTGCCACACGTTGGGCAGGGTCCATCCGTCAAGGATTACCCTCCATACCTACGTTTGCGTTTTTGATAGGAATCAATGGCATCATAGAAGTCATTACGACTGAATGAAGGCCAGTGAACATCAGTGAAATGAAGTTCGGAGTATGCTATTTGCCATAAAAGGAAATTTGAAATCCTCTCTTCACCGCTAGTCCTGATTACTAAGTCGGGGTCGGGAAGTTCAGCCGTGTAAAGGCGATTAGAAATTGCTTCTGTATTGATGTCCTCAAGAGTAATTTTTCCTTTAGCATGGTCCTGTGCAACATCTCGAACAGCGTCAACAATTTCTTCTCTTCCACCGTAAGCCAAACATATTGTAAAGAGGAAATCATCGTATTCAGATGTTTCGTCAGCGGCCCTTTTTATTGCATCTTGTACGTCTTTTGGGAGTAATTCCAATCTTCCAACTGCTTGGACTTTGACATTGTGTTGATGAATTCTCGCATCAGTTCTTATCTCATCAAAACCATTGATGTAGAGTTCATACAGTTCATCAAGTTCCTCATTGTCTCGTGAACTAACATTTTCAGTAGAAAGGGCATAAACTGTAAGGTATGGTATTCCTAAGTCAAGTACCCAATCTAAAACATCCTTGAGTTTATCTTTCCCGTGTCTATGTCCAATTTTCTTCTCTAAATCTTGACTCCATGCAAATCGACGGTTACCATCCATGATAATTGAAACATGTTTTGGCAACTTATCTTTTTTCAGCCGATCCCTTAGTCGATTTGTTCGAATGCGGTCAGTTCGTGTGATGATGCTATAGGCATATCGTGAGTTGGCGATTAATCGTGCAGGGCCACGTATGATTCGCCATTTTAGAAGCCACTTTGCAGTGCTATCGAGAGCTCTTCCAATTCTGCCCATCCAATCCCTCAGGTACGCTATTTTGTGGCGCCGCGAACGGGGGGAGGATGACTTCTCTCTTCATGCCTACCCTGACAAGATACTGGTGATTTCAAGGAGGGAAGTAGATTCCTTCCTTTAATCAAAGATTAAATCAGCATTATTTCTGATTTTATTTAGTACAGATGAAGGAGCATTGACCACAACAATTTCTCCAGCATCTGGCCATACGGCTAAATCAGATCTTGAGTTTCCAGCGTATCCAAATCCTTTCTCTCCATATCTTTCAACCAGAGCGGCGGCTTTGTTTGCAGCGGCTAGATTTGCCCCAGTTTCAGAAGCCATCACATCATCGAAAAGACCTACATGAGTTGCAATTTTTTCCGCAACTGAAAGAGTCGAGGCAGTACACAAGACAATCTCATCTCGTTTTTCTCTCTCGGCCTTCAGCCAAGTAAGAAATTCTTCGTGGTAGGTAAGTTCGCTAGGTTCAAATTTTAATTTCTCAGCAAGTCTATGTTTCCAGATAGTACGTTTACCTGTAATTTCTTTGAAAAATACCCACGGTATTAGCCAAGGCCGCCAGAAAAGTACTCGCTTTATGGTAACCCAACTCATGTCAGTTAGAATTAGTGTGCCGTCTAAATCAACGGCTAGTGGGAGGGGTTTTGCCGCTTCGCTCACAAAACCCACGCCTCAAGCATGTGCTGTCAATGCTTCGCTATGTTCAGGGTGTTGAGCAGTAGAAGCAAAGGCAATAGCCCCCTGCCGAGAGTAAGGGGTGGGGACTATGAGCCAACAATTGAGCCTTGAATCATTTGAAAATGAACCTTGGTTTCCTTGCGGTATCGCTCAATCACTAGATCCCGCTGCTAGTCAAGTTCCTGAAGGATTTGAGGCGTGGAGATTACACACTAAATTTGGAAGCCACCTCTTTTTTTGGCCAACTGGAGACATTGAATCTATTGATTGGTGGCAAAAGGTCATCCCAATGGGTGGAGGTGGAACTCGTTGGGGAACTCCTCCAATTATTGAAGGGGGTAAAATAGAGAGAGTAAAATCAACAGATAGTCTTGAATTTTTGTTAACTGAAAAGGGCGGCCGTAAAGTCACCATTCAATTGCTACCATTAGATGAGATAGGAAATGGTCATACTTTATCTGAACTAAAATCACCCCACTTGAATTCTGCTTTTGGTGGTCTACAAGTTGGTAAGAAGGATTTACTTCTCTTCTTCCGTCAAGTAGAGGGCGTGGGTGCTGATGAATTGATTAGTGCAGCTATAGATGAGAATGAGATGCAGGTAGCAGAACAATATTGCAACAGTGTTGGGGCTGTATTAGGGAAATTTCATACCCATGCATTAGCAAAGAAAGCAATGCCCAATGATGAGCGGAAATGGAATGCTCGTCTAAAAAATCTCGAGGAGAGAGTTCTATCAAACACACTTTGGAGAGCGCCACATACCTCTAGCACATTAGCAACTATCACACATCGTAATTTTGGATTAGGCGCAGTATATTTTGATAAAAACGAGTCATTGATTTGTTGTTGCTATGATGGCATATTCAATACAATATTGCCACCATCGAGAGCATATCCTTCCATCCGAGATCTTGCTGCTGCTTATCGTTCTCTTGCCTCCGTATGTGCAGAAAAAGGGGTAGAACAAGAAATAGAAATTTCACTTCGTAAGGCCCTCTTTGAAGGGTGGACTTCTACTGCTCCTGAATCTCTAACCTCTCCTTCAACCCTTGATAGTTATCGCGGGGGCGTACCTATTTGGGAATATGAACAGGTGTTAGAAGAAGCCGCTATTGCTCAGGCAAAAGGTGAACCCATTGCAGACCGGACTAAATGGTGGTTGAGCCATGTCAACCGAATACAGGCGCAAATGTATCGCTCACGCACATTTGCAGCCCTTTCTCTCGTCTGTGGTATTGGTGCGGTATTCGCTCCTTTTGCTGAACAGTGGATTGCACAATTTTCAGATCGGCTTTCTCTTGCCGTAGTATTTGCTCTTGCATCTTTTGGTTCACGTTGGTTATATCGCCATCGAGCCCCACCTCAGTACTGATTTAACAAAAAAATCTTCATATTTTATATAATGTCAATAAATCTGCAGTTGCATGTCGCAATGGATTCCTTTACCACATAAAGTAATGATTAGTGCAGGGACAATAAATAACCCTCATTTGAAAGTGCCCGGTCCTGATTGCCGGGGTGGTGTAAGGCCACATTGTCAAATAATTCATAATAACACAATTTGTCATGATTGTGGTGAATTAGTAGATGCATGGGCGCCTAGTCCCGAAGTATTAGACGACCCAGAAATTGCTTCAGGATTTTTTGAAGGGGCAGGAGTTAGCGGAGGTGGGATGAATTGCTACCCTGGTATTCCAGGTGGGGCTTGTTATCCTGTCTGTGCAATTCATGTTGATTTGACATCTCAATCATTAGGTGCAATAATTCGCAGACACCTTCGTTCATGTGGACATTTAACAAGACATTTCATTATTGTTGGATTTTCAATCAATTCTTTACATGATGCAGTTAGGAGTAATTTGTTTAATGCTATACGAGAAATGTATGAGTTAACTCACCCTGGAGAATTTACTTTTGAATTCCGCATTTTTGACGGAACTGTAGTCTATCTATGATTAATTTCGTATGAATAAATCATTTGCAAATTCGTAGATGATTGGGATTCCTGTTGGAATCTCTAGTGAGAGAACTTCCTCTTTGGATAACCCTTCAATATGCATTACGATGGAGCGCAAAGAGTTCCCATGTGCTGCTACAAGTACGGTTTTCCCATCTTTCAAGTCGGGTATGATTAATTCCTCTAAACAAGGAATCGTGCGTTCTGCACAGGTTTCTAGACTTTCGCCGCCGGGTGGAGGCGTGTCATACGAGCGCCTCCAAATGTGAACTTGCTCATCCCCATATTTTTCTCGCGTTTCATCTTTGTTAAGTCCCTGTAAATCGCCATAGTGTCTTTCATTGAGTCGCCAGTCGGTAATGGTTGGAGGGGAATTGGAGGATGAATTGAAAGACATTGCAATCTCAGCAGTTCTTTGCGCTCTTTTCAAATCACTAGTGTAAATGATATCAAAGGCAATTTGTGCTAAATCATGTCCGGCCTGAGTTGCTTCTTCTTCACCTTTTGGAGAGAGCCCTACATCAGTCCAACCAGTGAATTTGTTAGCAGCATTCCAAACAGATTGCCCATGCCTGAGCAGGATCATTTGAGCCATATCTTCACTCTCTCGAAGCGCGCATGCGTGGCTCAAAGAATTCAAGTCCAATATTTTCAGCTAACCTACTTACATCGAGCAAGAACTTCTCACGAGCATCTTTCTCCTCATTGCCCCCAGAGACATCCCAGTAGATGTTGCATGCAATTTCATACGAATCTTTGGATATTGAGGAAACACGGGCATATGAATCACCATGCTTCTGTGTTTTTGGATGTTCACAAACCAATCCCCAAATACCAGTGCAGAACTCCTCTAAGGAATCAGCATTGCTTGATAAATCGAGGTAGAAGATTGGTTGGTAGCGCCTCCAACGCCGTTTGCCGAAGTTCTCGATGCTCTTGTTCACTAAGGTGCTGTTGGGCATCGTGATGACTGTATCTGCAGATGTTCGCATTAGTGTTGTACGGATGCCTACTTCAATGACTTCTCCTTCACTTGAACCGACCTTGATCCAGTCACCTACGCTAAAGGGACGGTCTAGTAGTAAGGTGATTGAACCAAACAAGTTTCCAAGGGTGTCTTTGGCTGCGAACGCAAACGCTAAACCACCTATTCCTAGGCCCGCAATTAGGGTTTTAACATCGAATCCAAATGCATCTGCAATCAAAACAGCTCCAGTGAATAGGACTATGACTCGCAACACGCTTTCTATTGCAGATACCAGTGTCTTTTCGGTACCATCTAGCACTCCATCATCATCCCACCAAGTGATTAATTTCGGAACTAAGTCCACCATATGCATTAAGCCCAAAACTAGGCCGATGAGGAAGGTTAATTCTGCAAAAGCAGATAGCCAAAATTCGTATTCAAGTGGAAGAATGATGGGGGTATCATTTAGAGAGTATTCTGATAAGTTGTCAATTCCTACTCCCCATACCCATCCAGCTATTGCCGCACCAAAAGACACACGCGAGCGCATCTCAAATTCGTTCACAGAATCTACTTTACCTGTAATCGGCTTCATTATCAATGGAAATAGGTAGATTAGCAGTTGTCTAGCTATTATACCCACAATAAAAATCCCAATTAAAGCAGCCCACACGCCTGTTTGGACTCCTAGGAGCAAATTTTCCCAGCCGGGAACCATCCGAATAAACGCGTCCATTAGTTATGCCGGAGTAGGCATCGTTTGAAAAGCCAACGGCAAATCAACACCTTAGGGTTAATGAATATGCATAATTTCTAGCACTAATAGTATCTTCAATGGGGCGGTTCATTCAATAGGTAAAGCAGATTGGACACCTTCGGTGTAAGCGATGCGGAACGCTAAAGCAATCCTCCTCGCTCTTCTTCTTCTCAACTCATTAGCCCTTACGGGTAGTATTGGGATGAACACTCAAGATGACCCTCCAAGTGGATTGGCGCCAGGGGATATTTGGAGTCAGGATTATGCTAACCACTTCCACCCATGGGGGGGTAACGATAAAATCCAATTCAAAGAATACCATGATTATTTTTCAATGCGTGACCGTATGATGCAATTGGCCGAACAAAACGATAACATCATGTCCTTCCATGAAGGTTTGAATGGTGGGACCAATGCTCGTGGAGAAGAAACTACGGCTGACACATACAAGGGATGGTACTATTCTCACTCCTCTCCATGGATGAAAATCACAGGGGGTGGTGAGGAACTTGAAGGCGTATATGGTGGTGAATGCAATGATTTCGTAGGTGATTGCGGAAATTATGCAAATATTCCAGATATTCAACTTGTTGGCAATCATCATGCTCGTGAGTGGATGTCATATGAAGTCCCGATGTTTTTCCTTGAAACAATAGCCTATTACTACGGAACAGCAGGAATTGATAATGATGGTGATGGATTAATTGATGAAGATACATGGGGGGATTCCGATGGTGATGGTCAACTTGATGATGATGGAGATTGCCTTTCACTTGATCCAACCTTCCAAGACTCAAATGGCGATGGTGAAATGTGCGGACCTGGTGATCTTGGTGTTGACGAAGATTTCCCTGAACAGCAGATTACAGATTTAGTTAACACACGTGAAATTTATCTCATTCCTATGTTAAATGTCGATGGCAATCGTTACGACCGTGAAGTGTTCTGTCCTGAACCAGCATGGGAATCTTGTCCGTCTGGTGGATGGAGAAAGAATCTCAGAAATAATGCACCAGAGCCTCTTCCAGATCTAACACAAAATGTGGATGAAGATTGTGATGGAGTTGATTTGAATCGAAACTATCAATTTGAGTGGGGATGGCCTTTGGGTGCAACAATCCCCTTGATTCCCGGCACCTGTACTCCTTCTGAAGAAGAACAGGCCGGAGTTTCAAATAATGATGTTTATACTGGCCCATTTGACACGAGTGACAACGATGGGGATGGCTTGATTAACGAAGATAACGTTGATGGAGAAGATGATGATAATGATGGTAAGGTGGATGAAGATTGGGCAGGGGGAAACTCAGAACCAGAAACTCGCTTCATCCAAGACCTTACTGAGATGAATGATGATGATGGTGATGGTGCTTCTGATTACAAAGCCACTCTCACATGGCATTCATATTCTGAATTGGTGCTGTATCCATGGGGTCATTGCACTGGTTGTGAAACCCCAGATCACGCCGAACTCATCTATCATGGAAACAAGATGGCTGAAATGACCACCTATGAAAACATGCAAAGCAGTGATTTATACCCAACTACTGGTGATTATTGTGATTGGCATTATGGTGTTCACGACTCTTATTGTTACACAATTGAAATTGGCACTGCGTTTCATCAACGGCCGGAAGATATCGATCATATCGCTGTACGCAACGTTGGAATTCCATTCTATATGGTTCAAATATCGGATAACCCAAGGGAGCGCGCTCAAATTGGAATTCAAGAAATTGATAAAAGCCAATGGATGATTAGTTCAGATAATCTAACCATCCCGGAAAATGGATGGATTCCAATAACTATGTGTATTGCTCCTAATTTCCCCTTCACCAACGACCAAAACCACACTCACGTAATGTGGAGGACAGTCAAGCCAACGCGCCAACAGAGTGATTTTGGCCCCAAGGAGTGGATTGAAGCGGATTGGATGATGACTGGTTTTGAGGAAACTCAAAACAATTGTACTCTGAAAGATAACTCTACGGGAACTACTATTGTTGCTAATCTACCAGTGCCAGATGATTTTAGTGGAAAATTACACTACAAATCCATGCTCGGTACACGTTCGGGAACTTTCCCATTTTCATATCCAACACCCGCTGGTACGTATGAAGAGATTAGCATTGCTTACCGTGCACCATATGGTAACACCTTCATGGCCTTCTTGCTCTTTTTCGTAGTAATTAGTGCTGTTTGGGGTGGGCTTGGAGTAGCTTTGAAAATCATGATGGCTAGCGGAAAAGACGATCCTAAAATGGGTAAAAAAGAGGCACAAGGTTAGGTGATTCATTTGCAGAAAAGCAGTGATGAATTTGGCAGCCGTATAGGTTTGATTTTTGCCGCTATTGGGGCAGCAATTGGTACTGGAAACATTTGGCGTTTCCCAAGAATGGTGGGTGCTAATGGTGGCGGGACTTTCTTGATTCCTTGGTTATTCTTCCTGTTCATTTGGTCTATTCCATTGGTGATTGCTGAATTTGCTATCGGTAAACGCGCTAGAACTGGAACAGTTGGCGCATTCAGAATTTTTGTTGGTCGAAGGTTTGCTTGGATGGGATTGTGGACTGCATGGATTTCAACAGCAATCGGATTTTACTACGCTGTAGTAGCCGGCTGGTGTGTCAAATACTTCTCCCTTGGAGCAACTAATGGATTGGCAAATGTTGACACCGTTGAGGTTTGGAATGCCTTCCTCACCGACCCAGGTCAAGTGATAATGTTCCAATTCATTGTTATTGCAATTACCATCATGGCAATTTGGAAGGGTGCAAAAGCGATTGAATCGGTTAACATCTGGATGATGTGTTCACTTTTCGTGATGCTTTTCACAACTCTTGCATTGGCTTTGTGGATGGACTTTTCAGATGGCTCTCTTGATGGTGCAACATTCATGTTTAGCATCCAGTGGGACCTTCTTGCTGAACCAGAGACATGGATAAACGGTCTTTCTCAATCTGCATGGTCTTG